>JALSTN010000115.1 GCA_026983735.1 Saprospiraceae bacterium
CTTTCACGTTACTACTGGGGGAGGCCTGATGGGTAAAACAGTTGCTAGCTGCGTTTATAGCATCCCCTTGATTGTCAACTTTTCCAATGATAAATACATCCGTGAAGGAGGTGTTGAAACAATTTTGTAAAAACATCAACCCACTATTATTACTCACAGTAAAAATGCCGGCTGTCTGATTTCCCAGAAAAGTATTGGATAAGAACTCATTCTTTTTACCACCCGTCGATAAGCAAAACCCGCCAATGCCATTGAATTCAAAGTTGTTGTTGGATATTTTGTATTTACTATCTCCATCCAAAAAGACCCCCTTATCGGTATTGTGAAAAGTGTTGGATGTAATTAAGGATGGAAAGTTAGTAGCACCTGTAGATTTGAGTCCCTCCTTGGGGCCATAGAACTGGTTGTTGGTAACAGTAGTCGAGGGAATTGTCAATGCCGTATTTTGCAATAAAACATTGGTTTCATCGCTGTTAAAAACATTGTTTAGAAGGTTAAAGGAAGCATCTATCCCTATGATACAATTCTTAGCGACATTGTTAAATTGATTATTGTCCACAAGGACGGATAAGCAATTCCAATTGGTAATTCCCCATCTACCTCCGTTTTGGGTACAGTTATAAATAAAGCTTCCATTAAGAGAAGGAGTGAAAGCAATAAATTCTACCATTCTCCTACAGTTATTGAAGGTGGAGTTTTCAGCCCATAATATTCCATTTCCATGAAGTTTTATTTGAGGCCAAGGCAAGTCGGGGAACATGGATACAGCCGCATCAGTTACATTTTCTATCAAAGCATCGTTGAAGATTTTTACATCGAAATCTGAATTTCCACCGGTTACTTTAATTCCTGCCCAAGTATCTACTCCGCACCAAGATAAAGAGGTCAAATGTCCGCCATCCACGATGAGTTTACTCCCATCCTCTACGACAATCTTAGAATCGGTGTTGAGTTCAACATCGCATTTGATGGTTAAAGTAGCATTATTGATGATTCTAACATTGCTCATTACAATTACTTTATCATCCCAAGTTTCGTCCGAGCTAACGATAATATCATCATAGTTCATATCACAATCAATATCAGCAAAATCATAATTATGATCATAGATATTGGAGTAAAGATGGCTCCATTGACAAGGGGAAAGGGCACATTGGCATTCATTGTAGGACATTTGGTTTGTTGATACATTCCAGCCCTTAGGTGTATCATCCCCTTCTTTTGTAGGGTCGATGTCAATATAAGAGCATTCTGCATATGGTAACCAGGCATGAGCTAAGCCGAACATATGTCCATCTTCGTGGACTAATAGGTGTGCATAATCCCACCATCCGAGGTAGCCATGTTGTTGGGCATACTGCCAATGATACATATTTATTTTATTAGCACCAGTTAAAGCCCTTCCTTGAAGACACTCAGTATTAGTTCCACCTAGACAGGGAGAACTCACCCATCTAACATCAATTACTCCCGGTTCGGGGGTGTAATTATTGTAATAATCATTCCAATCTTCCCATATATAAATACCGTCGTGATAGTCAGGAATTACTTTCAAGCGAATTCTAGAATCTCCGAGAAAATCCTTTTCTTGTTGAGGATTATCTCGAACATTTGCATACCATTCATTAGCTCTATCGATCAATAATCTACTTTGCCAGGTTGCATTCATGTTATTATAATCATCATCTGCCCCTTTATAAAAATTAACATTACCATTTCCAATAAAATGAAATTTCATTTTGACAGTAAACATAGGAAAGGAACCAGCTCTGTCAGGATCTAAGAAACGATCGCAGCCCTGGCCGTAAATGGGAGCATTTTGTGGAGGCGGATTCATTTGTGTCAAGCAATCCATCTGTGCTTTCAGCGTAAAGGCAAAGAGAATAAAAAAGACTATTGTATAAACATTTTTTATATTTTTCATGTTGATTGATTTTAATATTTTTCATAATCCCCGTCTCCCGATTAAAGCACGACAATGCATCGGGAGGCGGGCTTTTTTGAATCGGGTACAGCCCCGAAATAGAATGAAAATAGGTTCGTCGTTTACCTTCACCAAAACGGAGGCTTCCCCAGCCACCGGACAAGACATAGAGCAAGCTCCTTATACGGGTTTGTATGAAAATAAGAATCCGGTATTATGTTGACATCAGCGCGAAAGCACCAATGGATACTTCGGTAGAACGATGTAATTAGTTGAGATAAGCAAGTTCCTTGTTCCTTGTTCCTTGTTCCTTGTTCCTTGTTCCTTGTTCCTTGTTCCTTGTTCCTTGTTCCTTGTTCCTTGTTCCTTGTTCCTTGTTCCTTGTTCCTTGTTCCTTAAAAGGTTAGTGGGTAAAGATACAACAAAGTATCTTGAGCGACAAATTGTCTGCCCGAGAAAATAAATGGGGCGTATGAAATCGTGTGTATAGAACATATCATACAAATGTTTTATATGGCAAATATAATACAAAAAAATAGATTACAGCTAAAAAAATCAATTATTTTTATAAATAATGTTGATTACAAGATTTTTATTTCTTTCAGGAGTGCTTCTGATAGGTTTATATCGTGCTCCCATCTCCTGAATGCATTGAGATTTGGATTTGTTGCAAGCGGGTGGGAGAAGTAGAAGGGCTAAGGAGTTACTTAGTCTTCCCCAAAAGCTCTGTTCTCTACTTTGTTATGTAAAAGCCAATTGTTTCTTTTACGAACGTCAGCAGCTGTCACTCGCTCGCCTGTTATCTTTATTATGCTCATGGAGGTATTGGGGTGGATAAGATGAGATGGTAACTTATTGTGCAACCATTTCATACTGACGATGAATAGGGGGCCATGGGATAAACAGGTTGTCGAGTGTTTTTATTCCACCATTTCATACCTTATGACGGATCTAGCATATTATCTTTGTGCGATGAATGAAAAAGTTGTTATCCTAGATTTTGGTTCACAATACACCCAACTCATAGCGAGGCGTATCCGTGAACAACACGTATTTTGTGAGATCCAGCCTTACGATAAGCCGATTGATTGGTCGGCAGAGGTAAAAGCGGTTGTTCTCTCAGGCTCACCATGGTCTGTGCACGATAATAAGGTGTTAAGTCTGAATGTAGTATCTCTGATACGTCGTGTTCCTGTTCTGGGAATTTGTTTTGGGGCTCAGTTGATGGCACATCAATTAGGAGGTGCTGTAGAGCGTTCTAATAAACGAGAATACGGACCTGCTTCTATTCAGGTCGAACACCCGGAGAGTAGGTTGCTCAAAGATATTGGGAGCGGAGAGAAAGTGTGGATGTCCCATGGAGACACTATCGCCAGAGCACCGGAAGGAGCGCAGATTATTGCCGGGACAGAAGATATCCCCGTTGCGGTTTTTGAAGGCCCGGCGGCGTTGTTTGGCCATCCATTTTTCGGATTGCAGTTCCATCCAGAGGTTACCCACAGCTCTTGTGGAAAGCAGATTTTTAAGGACTTTTTATTTGAAGTAGTAGGATTAAAGGGGGATTGGACACCGGAAGTGTTTATAGATGAGGCCGTGCGTAAAATTAGAGCGCAAGTAGGGGATGACAATGTTCTCATCGCTATATCCGGTGGCGTCGATTCTTCCGTTGCGGGGGTCTTGCTACATCGCGCCATCGGAGATAGAATGCAAGGGATTTTTGTGGATAATGGGCTGTTGAGGAAGGGGGAGTTTCAAGAAGTATTGGATATATATCATGATCTGGGGCTTAATGTCAAAGGGGTGGATGCTCGAACGCGTTTTTGGGATGCATTAGCCGGGGTAGTTGATCCGGAAGCTAAGCGAAAAGTGATTGGGTCTATGTTTATAGACGTATTGCAAGAGGAAGCAGCGGAATTGTCTGATATGAAATGGTTGGCCCAAGGTACCATTTATCCGGATGTGATCGAATCTTTATCCGTACATGGTCCTTCAGCTACGATAAAATCACATCACAATGTAGGTGGGCTCCCCGATCATCTACATTTGAAATTGGTGGAACCCTTGCGCACTTTATTTAAAGATGAGGTTAGAGCCGTAGGACGAGCATTGGGTATACCGTCCTATATCTTAGACCGCCATCCTTTCCCGGGGCCGGGATTGGGTATCCGGATACTTGGAGAGGTTACGGCTGAAAGTGTTCATATTCTTCAGGAAGCGGATGATATTTATATGAAGAAGCTTAAAAAAACGGGATGGTATGATAAAATATGGCAAGCAGGGACAATACTTCTCCCTGTTCGCTCCGTTGGTGTAATGGGAGATGAGCGAACATATGATAGAGTGATCGCTTTGCGAGCAGTTTATTCTCAAGATGGGATGACTGCAGAATGGAGCCCGATACCTCACGATATTCTTGCCTCCATTAGTAGTGAGATTATCAATACAGTGCGAGGTGTGAATCGTGTAGTATACGATATAAGCACAAAACCACCCGCTACAATTGAATGGGAGTAAGGTCTGAGATTTGCGTTTTTTAAGGAAGACTAAATGTAAAATAACCATGTGAGAGCGAAGCGGTTCCATAGGTGCAGAAAATTTGTAATACATTTATTTTCAATTTATTAGAAATTTTTAAAGATATGAAACGAACATGAATTTTATTAAACATAAATTTCACACAGAAGTATGTTTAAAAAAATTCATGTGAGAGCGAAGCGGTTCCATAGGTGCAGAAAATTTGTAATACATTTATTTTCAATTTATTAGAAATTTTTAAAGATATGAAATATTTTATAGTGGCTCTCAGCATAACGGTTTTGGCCGGTTGTGGAATTACCCATAAAACCCAACACCAACCGAGAACCAAGCCCCACCGGAGTCACCCCCATCCTGCACGGACGCATTCCAACCATGTCAAGCGCCCAAACTGGAAAGTGAAACAGGAAAAGGCCCCGATTACGGATGATATGCCTTATGATTACGGTTATAATCTCAAGAGTGAAAAGAAGTCCGGTTATGACGTCGTGTTACTATTGCCTATGCGTGCCAATCGTGTTACAGAAGAGAATAGAGATAAAATTCCAGGCTCTACATTGCGATTTATCCAGTTTTGGGCAGGTGCAAAAATGGCTATTCAGGATCTCAATAATGAAGGGGTGCATCTCAACGTCTCCGCTAAGGATACCCGTTATTCGGAAGAGGATGCGAAGCGAATATGGCGCGATATGCGCTCTTCTCCACCTGATGTAGTAGTGGGCCCTTATAAAAGATCCAGTGTCCAATATTATTCCGAGAGGGCAAAAGCGCATGATTTTACCCATGTCTCTCCTTGGATATCCAGTCCAAAAATCACTAAGAATAATCCATTTTATATCCAAACGAAAGCCGGATTAAGAGCGCATTACCAGACTATTTTTAATCATATAGCCCAGAATTATGATCCGGAGCAAGTGTACATCGTGATAAAGGAGAAGGATAAGAGCAAAAAGAAATTAATGGAGGAAATTTATTCTGAAGTTCAAGGTAGCTCAGAGGGAAAAATGCCTCATTTTATAGAGGTCAACGTAGATACTGTGTTGAGGGGGCACACCATGATTGATTCTGCTTCTCTGGATTGGGCATCTGATCGACCTTTGGTTTTCTTTCTTCCCTATGCTTCCAATAAAGATAAGATGTTCGTGTATTCCTTTATGCAGAAATTCGAACTTCTATCCGGGACCAATGAAACTGTATTATATGGTTTGTATAAATGGTTAGATTTTGGGGATGGAGTTTATGATTTGCTCAATAGGATGGATGTACGTCTATCTGTCAGTGGCTTGGTCAATCCTTTTAATAGTGCTACCCGACAATTCAGAAAGCGATATTTTAGCCAATATGGAGAGGTGCCCGGAAATGATGCTTACGAAGGATACGACCTTTTCTATTTTCTGGGCAAAAGCCTTGATAAATTCGGCAACAAATTTCAACTTTCCCTCTCTAAAGGTGAACCCATTTCGCGCATCCATACCGTCTATGATATCCGACCGGTCTTAAACAATGCAGAGAATAGAGTGGAGTACTTTGAAAATGGCTTCGTCGATCTGATTCGATTGGAACACTATAATTTCCAAAGGGTGAAAATCCATTAGGATTCAATTTATAAGCTTTAGTTAAGCACCTCATCTTGGTTGGATGGCCAATATCTCAATGTATTTTAGAACGCCCCAGCAGACAGGGCTTCTCTCATTGATTTCGACATATTTCAAAGACACCGGAAGTAGGTCAACTTTGCAGGAGTCCGCCAATTCTTTAGGGCTGTATATAGTATTTTCTATTTGTACCACCCAACCACAGCCATCTGAAGAAGGGGGGCCTTGAAAAAGTATTAGGGCATTTACCCAATCCCCACACGGTCCTTCCGTCCAAGAAACACAGGCACATTCTGCAAAGCAAGGATTGACGTATTCTACTCCATCAGACCCACAGACAGGGTGATATTCTTTGGTACAGATACAGTCATGGTCTGATGGGTCACAGGCAGATCCTAAAAGGAATACTATAAAGAAAAGCAGATATATGAAACGAACATGAATTTTATTAATTATAAATTCACACAGAAGTATAATTAAAAAAAATTCATGTGAGAGCGAAGCGGTTCCATAGCTGCAGAAAATTTGTAATACATTTATGTTCAATTTATTAGAAATTTTTAAAGATATGAAAGTTCGAGGCATAATCAAGTGAATTTGTTATGAAGTGTTTTTTATAATAGATGGCTGCAGAATATAAATGGTTGGGTAAGAAGGTGTTTATTCTGTCTTATTTGGGCAGCGAACGGGGGGTGTTTTGGTCGATCCCTCTGTATGGTGAAGTGGAAGAGACGAATCAGAAATTATCTTCGCCGGCTCATCCTTCGAGTAAACAGAAAAATTGAAAGTGTGGTCATACTTATACCGATAATTAATAAAACACTCATTCGAGGTAAAATATCCCATAATGAAAGATTTCGCCAAAATATGTCATAGAAGCCTTGGATTCCCCAATAGTTTACGCTGCAAATAGCGATCTTTTTCATAATCGGTGGCATGATAAACAAGGGGATCATACTTCCTCCTACAGCAGACATGATAAGAATAATCAGGGTACTTAAACTTTGTGCTTGTTGTCGGGTAGAGGATACGGCAGCTAAAAATATGCCAAAACTACTTATAGCCAGTGCCGTGACAACAATCATTAAAAAGGTAGATACCAGGTGGGAAGGCACATCCAAACCGACTGCTAACCATGCAAAAACAAACATAATTATCAATTGGATTACGGCAATGAAAAAAGTAAATAGCATCTTGCTATACAAGATTAAAGTACTTGAAAAGGGGGCCATCAAGAGACGATTCATGGTGCCTTTTTCTTCTTCTTCCAATAGACTTGTTCCCAGTGCGGCGACGCTGAATAATAACATCATAATCGCAGTGCCCGCAATAGCTTGGATAAGTCCAAGATGCGAGGAGTGTGCCACACCGACCACACTTGTCATTTTAAATTGATTGGATTTTTCTTGAGGAGACGAAGGGGGTATGATGGGGGTCTGAATAATACTATTCTTGATATCTGCAGGGAGATTCGGATAATTTTTGTCAAGAAAAAGGGTAATACTTTTTGGGATGGTTATCCGGGAGATGGTGGAGAAGTATATACCGGTTAAAGTTGGCATCAGCATGCTGACCTCAGCTTTTCTCGCTTGATCGTAGATAATCTCCGGGGGTAGAGTATCTCCTGTCTCCAATGCCTGGGACCATCCCTTGGGGAGAATAAGAGCCGCAGTGTTCTTTCCTCTAAGAATAGAGGCACGGGCAGCAGGTAGATGCATTGGGATTACCTGTACATTGGCATTCGAATCTAATGCACGAATTAATTCTTTAGCCAAAGGAGTTCGATCCTGATCCACTACGATTAGATCGAGTGGAGAAACGCTGGATTTTGCCCCTAACCCGCCGAAGGCATAAGCAAAGAGGGAGATTAAGATTATCGGTAGTAAAAAAGTCAGTACGATAGATTTTTTATCTTTTAAGAAGAGTAGTAGGTCTTTGCGAAATAGATGAAATATCATTGGTCTCTTAGTCTTTTGCCTGTGAGTTGTAGAAATACGTGTTCCAAATCGGCAGTTTGGGTATCGATTCGGGAAATGGCGATCTCTTGTTTGCTTAAGATAGGTAAGATCTGACACAAAGTGTGTCTAATATCTCTTGTTGGAATTTGGAGTGATTTCTTCTCAGTAATATATTTACATCCTATCCCCAGGTCATTTAGGAGGGAGACGACGTATTCTTGTTTTGCATTGAGTTGCAAGGAAAGTATATTTTCAATGGCAAATTGGGATTTGAGTTCTTCCACGGTTCCCTCAGCGATGATTCTGCCGTTGTCCATTATCCCAATTCTTTCACAAAGGCGTTCGGCTTCTTCCATATAATGGGTCGTATATAGAATGGTCATTCCTTGGCGTTGAAGTTGTTCAATTACTTCAAAGACGTGGTTTCTGCTTTGAGGGTCGACGCCTACAGTTGGCTCATCCATCAGCAAGATCTTAGGGTTATGAAGAAGGGCGGCTGCGATATTTATCCTGCGTTTCATACCCCCGGAGTAGGTGCGAAGGGGATCATTTTGTCTCTCTTTTAAGCCTACTAACTCCAGTGTTTTATCTATTTGCTGTCGAAGAAGATCAGGTTGTACGCGATACAACCCTCCCCAGAAAGCGAGGTTTTCTCTTGCGGATAAATCTTCATATAGCGCAATTTCTTGCGGTACGACCCCCATAAGCATTTTGATAGCAGCCGGAGCCTTTGTAGGAGATAGGTTCTCGATGATAATTTTTCCTTTATCGGGTTGGAGAAGGGTACTGATTAGATGTAACATAGTTGATTTTCCCGCGCCATTTGGCCCCAGTAAGCCATAGATTTCTCCTCGTTTGATAGACAAACTTACTCCATTGACTGCATGTATGGAATCAAACGATTTGTGAAGTGTCTGTGCTTGAAGAATAATGGAGGGAGGTAGCGGGTTCATGGATTTCCAAATTTTAAATGGAGTACTTCAGCAGGGGAGGACCGATATACTCTAATTAAATAAATGTTGTCATATTCACTGTCCGGGATACTTGAAAAAATATGCTGATTGAGGAGAAGGTTGGCGAGCTTGGGAGTGGTGTTGCTGTGTCCTACTACTAAAACCTTTTTGTTGAAATGTCTGCTTTTAACTCTAGTGATAAGTTGGTTGAGATCGGTTGGGTTATAGTATTCTATGGGGAGCTGGTGATCACCCGCTACAGGTTGTGCTGTTTGTTCTGTTCGGTTGTAATGGGTAGAATAAATTCCCGTCAGTGGGATCCGCGAAAGTAAGTGCTTAAGTTGTTGGGCACGTAAAATTCCGGCAGGACTGAGGTCGGGATTGCTGCCACCTACTTCTTTTTCTGCATGTCTAACCAAAATAAATGTAGTGGCAGAGTCAGACAAATACTGCTTTAGAAATACCGTGTCATATTGGGTAATAAAGACGGTGTCCTTTAAAACAAGCGTCTTTGTGATAATTTTTTCTTTTGTGCATGACGAACCCATTAGACAAAAAGATAACACAGGAAGTATAAATATGTATTTAAACAATGATTTTATTTTATATTTTATTACCAACATATACAATCAATATTTTATAGTATAAAAGAATAAATTTGTAAAATTATATATTTAAGTTACTCTATTTCGTCCAAAGACACCTAAAAAAAAGCCAAGATAGGAATATTCTTTGACAAGTGTAGGGGAGGCTGTCTTCGCAGGTATTTATTTTACCCCATTGTATGCTTCATTGCGCATTGTTTTTTATCGGCATGGATTGAACGGTATTGCATATTATTTGTTTTCATGCAATAATTTCTTGACAATAGAAGTAACTTTGTGGCTGTATCGAATTCAGGAGAATTCTCGTAATTGGGAAGACAAGGAAATTCCGGTCTATTAAATAAAAAACACTTTAATGACACGAGACTACGATCAATACATTCTGCATGCGGACCCGGTGTATATTGAGCACCTTTATGAGCAATACTCTAAAGCGCCCGATACAGTAGATGCAGAATGGAAAAGATTTTTTGAAGGATTTGAATTTGCATTGAAAGGCAATTTGGAGCGCCCTATTTCAACGGAAGCAGGAATTGATATCGCCAAAGAGTTAAGGGTTTACCAATATATTGAGGCTTTTCGATACAGGGGGCATTTGATAGCGGACACGAATCCCATAAAGGTAAGGAAAGACCGAAAAGCGCATTTGGATATCGAGGAATTTGGCTTGAGTGAAGAAGATTTTAGCACTTCGTTTTATGCGGGAGCGGAGCTAGGGATGGAGGGGGCTACCTTGCAGGAAATCATAGATAGACTTTGGCATACGTACGGTCGTTCGATTGGTATCGAATGGGAGTATATTCGAGATCCCAAGGAGAAAGCTTGGCTAAAGCATAAAATGGAAGTCGAATATGATAAATATGCCTTTAATCCGAAGCGGAAGAAAGAGATACTGCGCAAGCTCAATGAGACCATCCTTTTTGAAAAGTTCTTGGGAACGAAATATCTTGGTGAAAAAAGGTTTTCATTGGAAGGGTGTGAAGCAGCCATTCCCGCCTTAGACTTTATGATAATACAGGCTGTTGAGCTAGGTGTTCGGGAGGTAGCTATCGGAATGGCACATAGAGGTAGACTCAATGTATTGGCCAATCTTTTGAAGAAGACCTATGCGCAGATTTTTTCGGAATTTGAAGGAGAAAATCCCGAAGATTTAACGATGGGGGATGGAGACGTAAAGTATCACTTGGGTTTTTCTTCTATGAAAGAGACCCCTTCCGGAAAGTCTTATTACATAAAGTTAGCGCCCAATCCTTCGCACTTGGAATCGGTGGACCCTGTTGTTGAAGGATTTGTTCGAGGAAAGGACGATATCGTATACCACTCTCAAGGCAAGTCCGTTATGCCTATTTTGGTTCATGGAGATGCTGCTGTTGCCGGACAGGGTGTGGTCTATGAGACGATGCAATTATCGAGACTAGATGGATACCAGACCGGAGGAACGGTTCATCTGATAATAAATAATCAGATAGGGTTTACTACGGATTTTGATGATGCTCGTTCGTCTGATTACAGCACTGCTGCAGCAGGCGTGGTGCGTGCTCCGGTGTTTCATGTTAATGGTGATGATGTAGAAGCGGTGGTCTTTGTGGCTCAGCTTGCAGCAGAATGGAGGCAGACTTTCCACAGGGATGTTTTTGTGGATATGGTCGCATATAGAAAGCATGGGCACAACGAAGCCGATGATCCCAAATATACCCAACCAATGATGTACGCGGCCATTGCAGCCCATAAAAATGTAAGAGATATTTATGTGGACCAACTTCTTGGTGAAGGGGTTATTACTGCTGAAGAAGCAAAGGATTTGGAAAAGCGTTTTTGGGCTGATTTACAGTCTAAACTCAAAAAGGTGAAGGAGCATCCTCTTCCTTATGAATATCAAGCTCCGGAATTAGCTTGGAAATCGCTTCGAGCTCCGCAATACGATGACTTTGTTTCTTCTCCAAAGACAGGAGTAGAGATGAAAACCCTTCGTTATATCTTAGAGCGAATGACACAATTGCCAAAGGGGTTTTCTCCCTTACGTAAAGCCGAGAAACTGTTGAAGTCCTGGCAGGAAATGGGAGAAAACAAGTCCATGGTAGATTGGGGGATGGCCGAGATGATGGCATATGGTTCCATCTTGATGGAAGGACGCAATGTACGCTTGAGTGGTCAGGATAGCCGTCGAGGTACTTTCGCACACCGACATGCCGTTATCTACGATCGACAAACCAATGCACCGCATAATCGTCTGTCTGATTTGGGGGAAGGGACCGGACAATTCCTAGTGTACAATTCGCCTCTTTCGGAATTTGCTGTGGTAGGATTCGATTATGGATACAGTTTGACTTCTCCTGAGAATCTGGTCGTGTGGGAAGCGCAATTCGGTGATTTTGCGAATGGAGGGCAGGTTATTTTTGATCAATATCTCAGTGGCGCCTACAGTAAATGGCATCGGATGAGTGGATTGGTATTGCTCTTACCTCATGGTTATGAAGGACAGGGCCCGGAACATTCAAGTGCACGTCTCGAACGTTGGTTGCAGTTATGCGCCGAATTAAATTTGTGCGTGATCAACCCGACGACACCTGCCAATATGTTTCATGCCCTCCGACGACAGTTGGCGTGGCCCTTTCGAATTCCATTAATTGTCATGTCTCCCAAGTCCTTGCTCCGGCACCCGAGGGTGGTTTCCCCGATGAAAGCTCTTGCCAAAGGACATTTTGAAGAGGTGATTTGGGATGAGGACGTGTTGCCACCGGCTAAGGTGAAGCGCGTAGCCCTTTGCACGGGTAAGATATATTACGAATTGTTGGATTTCAAGGAGAAGGAGAATCGTAAGGATGTGGCAATTATACGTTTTGAACAATTGTATCCATTCCCCCAGAAAGCTTGGGAGAGAATCATTGAACAGTATCCTAATGCGGAGATCTGTTGGGTTCAGGAGGAACCATCCAATATGGGGGCTTGGGCATATATATTGACTCGAACAGAACATTATCCGATTCGCAAAATCGCTCGATTGAGAAGTGCAAGTACGGCCATCGCCTTTAAAAAAGTACATATCGAAGAACAGAATGACATCGTGAAAAGAGCATTTGAATAAACTTTTTTATTATTCGATAGAGGATTTTATAGTATGAAATGGTCGCACCATTGGATACCTTTAAAATTTTCTAATAAATTGATGAAAATGTATTGTAAATTGAAAACAGCTCCATGCAAAATTCATGTTTGTTCTTGTAAAGAAACCAAATATCGTTTAACCTATTAGAAGTACCTTGTAAATACTAATAAACATATTCAAATGGCTATAGAAATAATTATACCTACATTAGGAGAATCTATTAATGAAGTGACGCTTGCACAGTGGTTGGTCAGTGATGGAGATACTGTTGAAATGGACCAGCCACTAGCTGAACTGGAATCCGATAAGGCAACCCTTGAGTTGCCGGCTGAACAATCCGGTGTCATTCATCTCCTCGTCGAAGAAGGAGCAGATATTCCGATTGGTACAGTTGTCGCAACACTTGAACCGTCCTCAGCTAGTGGATCCACCCCTGCCGCTAAGGAGACGTCTTCTCCTGTGGCCGAACCATCTCCTAAGAAAATTACCAAGGAACTTCCTGCTGAAGTAAAGGTGGAAAAGCCTATTCCTTCTCCTGCTGCAGCTAAAATCCTTAGGGAGAAAGGTATTTCAACAGAATCAGTAAAGGGGTCGGGCAAAGATGGACGAATAACAAAGGCAGATGCATTAAAGGCTGAAAAGACAATTCAAAAAGTGACCAGTGCTCCGCCTCCAGGCCCTCAGGTTGTATCTGATAATCAAGACCGTCCGGTGCGCACAGAGAAGATGTCTCGACTGCGAAGGACGATCGCGGCCCATCTTGTCGAAGCTAAAAATCAAACGGCGATGCTCACTACCTTCAATGAAGTGAACATGCAGCCTATTCTCGATATAAGGGCCAAATACAAAGAGGCTTTTAAAGAGAAATACGGTGTGAGTCTTGGATTTATGGGGTTCTTCCTTAAGGCCTGTGCAACGGCATTAATGGAGCATGAATTGGTCAATGCTCGATTGCAGGAGGATCAAATTCTGTTTCATGAATATGTAGATATCTCTATAGCCGTCGCTGCCCCTAAAGGCCTCGTTACGCCTGTTATCCGCAATGTGGAACATATGTCTCTCCTCGATATCGAACGCGAAGTGAAACGCCTGGCTATAAAAGCTCGCGAAAATCAACTTTCATTATCCGATCTTGAGGGAGGTACCTTTACTGTGTCCAATGGCGGGGTTTTTGGGTCTCTCCTCTCTACTCCGATTCTCAATATACCTCAAACCGCCATACTCGGAATGCATAAGATTCAAGAACGCCCGATGGCAGTGGATGGGGCCGTAGTCGTGTTGCCAATGATGTATCTCGCCTTGTCTTATGATCACAGGCTAATTGACGGAAAGGAAGCGGTAACTTATCTGGTACGAGTCAAAGAATTGTTGGAGGACCCGGTTAGGATGATGATAGGTATCTGATATGGAGTCTCCTTTGGGGGGCAAAAATTCCTAGTCCTAGACTCTCAGGGGAGTAACCCGGCAGATAATGTCTGCCTCTTTCTATGCGCCATGATCATAGCGACAGAGAAGTTATAGGTAGAGTTCTTAATCCTATTTCTTCTTTACTGGCTAACTTTGCATTGACAGTCAGATGCTTATATTTAAATTGGACGAGTATTTAGTGAGTTATTCGGGCGTTTGCTTCGAACATATTATTTTATTTCATAATGTTTGAGTATCTTTACCCCTCATATGTGTCAGTTATGAAAAATATAATCCTCGTCGATACACATTGGGCATCACTATTACCGTTGACTTATACGAGACCGGTGTCTCTTTTGCGGATAGGAGTGGATACGATGGCTGAGAAGTGGAGTAGACTCTTAAAAGGTACCATTTCATACCATACCCAAAGCTATTTGCAAAATATCTACCCGTTGTGTATTTCGGGAGACAATCTTTGTGTCAATAGTTCTGTTTTGCCCTCGAAGGAGCTGGTGGAGGCTATTATGGCATTGGAAGAGGGGCAAGCATTGTATGGTGAAAAAGGGATTTGGATCGCTGCAAGAATGTCAGATAAACATGCTCATAAACCACTCGAATCATTAAAGGAACAACATTTTGATGAGATAGCTTTAAACCGTGAGGTAGAAGGCATTATCAGGCGTCCGGCGGATTTGTTTCAAATGAATGCCAATGTGATTGAGACAGATTTTGCGGCCCTGACCCAAGGCCGTGTATCCAAGGATATATCAGCAGAGAACATGGTCTATGGGGATTATCTTTTTGTAGAAGAAGGCGCAGAAATTAGAGGGGCTATCATAGATGCTACCTCGCCCGTTTATATAAGCAAAGGGGTAAAAATACTTCCGGGAACAACAATGATAGGTCCCATAGTGTTGGGAGAGGGAACCCTCGTTAAAATGGGAGCTAAAATCTATGGTGGGACGACGATCGGACCCTTCTGTAAGGTTGGCGGAGAGATTAATAATGCTATTTTGCTGGGATATTCCAATAAAAGTCACGATGGTTATTTAGGCAACTCGGTGATAGGAGAGTGGTGTAATCTAGGTGCTGATACCAATGTGTCCAACCTCAAAAACAATTATTCTGAAATTCGGCTTTGGGATTATCAGATGGAGCGATTTGTAGGTACCGGAACTATCTTTTGTGGTTTAATGATGGGAGACCATTCTAAATGCGGGATTAATACTATGTTCAATTCCGGTACTGTCGTGGGGGTTTCGGCCAATGTTTTTGGCGCGGGTTATCAGAGGAATTTTATTCCGTCTTTCTCCTGGGGTGGCCCCCAGGGTATGCGGACTTACCGGTTAGATAAAGCATTGGAAGTGGCTGATATCGTCATGGAACGCCGAGGCATGACATTCAATCAAAATTTACGAGCAGTACTTGAAGAAGTTTTTAAGCGATCCGCTCCCTAT
>JALSTN010000116.1 GCA_026983735.1 Saprospiraceae bacterium
GCACCTCGTCTAGCCCTTGAAAAGCCTGATCATATACGTGTGCAACATTGTTGCGGCGGTTTGCAAAATCATCCAAATGATGGAGTTTTACATCTAATACAGCCGCCTGTAAGGCGTCCAATCGGCTGTTGACTCCTATTTCATCGTGATAATACCGCTTGGATTGACCATGATTCGCAATCATTCTAATTCTTCGAGCCAATGCTGAGTCACGGGTAAACAAGGCACCTCCATCTCCGAAACAACCCAAGTTTTTTGCAGGAAAAAAAGAAGTGGTACCCACATGCCCGATGGTTCCGGCAGCTGTACGTCTGCCATCTACCATTTCATACCTAGCCCCTATCGCCTGCGCATTATCTTCTATTACAAAGATCTCGTAGCGTCTTGCGACTTCCATTATACCCTCCATGTCAGCGGTCTGTCCGAACAAATGAACGGGGACTACTGCTTTGGTATTTGGGGTAATTGCGGCTTCGAATATTTCAGGGGTTAGGTTGAAGGTATCAGGATCTGCATCGACCATCACCGGCTTTAGATGAAGGAGGGCAATTACTTCAGCAGTAGCCACATAAGTGAAGGCGGGGACAATCACCTCATCTCCCGGTTCTAATCCCAAAGCCATCAATGCGACTTGCAAAGCATCCGTACCATTGGCCACCCCAATGACATGGGGCACGTCCAAATAATCTGCCAAATGCCCTTCGAATCGTTCGACCACAGGACCTTTGATGTACCATGCACTTTCCAGTACTTCTGCTATCGCAGGGTCTATCTCAGACTTCAGGCGCTGATACTGCCCCTGAAGATCTACCATTTGTATTTTTTCCATTTGCTTAAAACTCATATTCTTAGATCGTTCTTCCGATGCTATCGTAATAAAATTCCGTAGCTGCCATATCCTTAACATCATAGAGATTCCTACCATCAAATATCACCGGAGCGCGCATCTCTCGAAGCATCCGCTCAAAGTCCGGTGTTCTAAACACTTGCCACTCAGTGACGATGGCTAAGGCATCAGCATCTTTTAACACTTCATAAGGGTCCTTACCGTAGATCAATTGGTCACCGAAGAGGGCGCGCACATTGTCCATCGCTTCCGGGTCAAACACATGCACTTCAGCGCCTTCGGACAAGAGTTCCCTAATTAAATCCAAGGAAGGGGCCTCTCTTATATCATCTGTTTCCGGTTTAAACGACAATCCCCAAATAGCGATTTTTTTGCCTTTTAAGTCTCCTTTAAAATAATTTTTCATCTTTTGCCCCAATAGCGTCTTCTGTCGATGATTTACAGACATAACCGTGCGGACGAGGCGGAAGTCGTATTCCGCTTGCTCAGCCATCAATGCAAGGGCTTGGACATCTTTGGGAAAACAACTTCCCCCATATCCGATACCCGGAAACAAAAAACGCTTCCCAATCCTGCTGTCACTCCCCATCCCCCTTCGAACATAATCGACGTTGGCGCCTAGCCGCTCACATAAGTTGGCAATCTCATTCATAAAACTAATGCGTGTTGCCAGATAAGCATTGGCCGCGTATTTGGTCATCTCCGCACTGCGCTCATCCATAAACAATACAGGATTGCCCTGGCGCACAAAAGGGGCATAAAGCCTACTCATAATATCTCTCGCTTTGGACGACTTTGTTCCGACAACTACCCGATCCGGCCTCATAAAGTCCTCCACTGCTACTCCCTCTCTTAGAAATTCAGGATTGGAAACGACATCAAATAAAGTGGGGTCTGCATGCTTGGATATAGCAGCAGACACTTTCTCTGAGGTTCCCACAGGTACAGTGCTCTTATCCACAATCACAGTATATCTTCGGATAAAAGGTGCTAAAGTCTCTGCAGCAGATAAGATATAACTAAGGTCGGCAGACCCATCTTCTCCGGGTGGTGTTGGCAAAGCTAAAAACACGATTTGAGCCTCCTGCATGGCTGATGCATAGGAGGTAGTAAACTTTAATCTCCCTTGTTCTGCATTGCGTTTAAACATCACCTCCAGACCGGGTTCATATATAGGGACGACACCTTCCTGCATCTTTTGTACCTTACGGGCATCAATATCCACACAAGTAACCTCATTGCCGGTCTCTGCAAAACACGTTCCCGTGACTAATCCGACATATCCGGTTCCAATGACTGCTATTTTCATCTACTTAAAGTTTTGTATAACTGAGTATTTAATTTTTTCTATGAATCCGGGCAAAACGGCATGGCTTCGCCGTCAATAGGTCGCAGACCTACTGCCCATATAATATTGATTATGTATCACTTACGCGCAATTTACAGCACGCAAATACTTAGTGGGAACCTCTATACTCAGAGCGAACCCTATTTGATTAAGTTCTACTAACAAACGATGTTTACCAACACTTGACAGGACCTTACCTTTGAGCCCGGTCAAGGCACCTCCCATGACCTCTACCCAACTTCCCCGGGGCAATGCTTCCAATGGCAGCATCTCTACCTTCTCAATCTCTCCTGTAATATGCTTTAGTATTTGTATTTCCTCTTCCGGTATGGGAGAGCGCTTCCGCCCTACTCCTATAAAACGAAGGACATCTCTAACCGACAGAACACGCTTGTATTGCTCCTCTTCTATCCTAACAAACACATAATGACTGATCAAGGGTACTTGATATTTCTTCACTTTGCGGGTATACCTCTTAACTTTGCTTACTGTAGGAACATAAGCCTCTATTCCTGCTCGCTCCAATTCCCTTTGAGCAGATTTTTCCTTTCTAAACCCGGTGTACACCGCATACCATTTCATTCCCTTGTTCTTCATGTCGATACCTTATAATCGCCAAAGTTTAACTCCTTCCATTTCAACCGGCAGAATTCCCTTGAGATCCATTACGATCCCTTCGGGTTTAAGTACTTCTCGTATGACCTTTTCTCCATCCTTCTTATAGGCCTCATGCGCTACCGCCACGACAACTGCATCATAGGGTCCGGTAATGCTTTCCGCCAATCGTATACCGTATTCGTGTTGTACTTCTCTCTCATCTGCATAACAATCGACGACATCTACCTCAATCCCATAGTCCTGTATTTCCCGGATTAAATCCGCCACTTTGGAATTGCGGATATCCGAAACATTTTCCTTGAAAGTAATACCACGGACTAACACCCTGCATTGGCCGGGATTCTTTTCCTCTGCGATAAGCATTTGAACGAGTCTCTTGGCAATATAAGCAGGCATGCCATCATTGATCCTTCTTCCACTCAGTATAACTTGCGGATCGTAACCCAATTGTTTGGATTTATAGAGCAAATAATACGGATCTACACCGATACAATGTCCACCGACCAATCCGGGGGTCATCTTAATAAAATTCCATTTGGTTCCAGCCGCTTCTAATACCTCTCTCGTATCAATCCCCATACGATCAAATATGATAGCCAATTCGTTGACAAATGAAATATTCAAATCGCGTTGGGTATTTTCAATAACCTTAGCGGCTTCCGCAACTTTGATGGATGAGGCCCGATAAATTCCCGCATGAATGATCTCCCCATAGACTGCCGCTATCTGATCCAGAGATTCCGCATCACATCCGGCCACAATCTTTAAAATCGTCTCTACCGTATGCTCCTTATCCCCCGGATTAATTCGTTCGGGAGAATAACCCAATTTAAAATCCCGGCAAGATTTCAAGCCGGATAATCGCTCTAGTATCGGCTGACAATCTTCCTCTGTACATCCCGGGTAGACCGTGGATTCATATATCACATAGTCGCCCTTCTTTAAGACCTTTCCAATCGTTTCCGAAGCGCCGAGAACTGCTTTAAGGTTGGGCACTTTGTGCTTATCAACCGGGGTCGGTACCGCTACGATATAAAAGGTAGCCGCCTTTAGATCCTCCAAATCTGCAGTGTAAGAGATATCTTTATTATGAAAAGCTTCGGCTTCCAATTCATTAGATGGATCGATGCCCTTCTTCATCATTTCCACCCGCTCCGGATTGATATCAAATCCAATTACTCTAAATTGTTTAGCAAAGGCCAAGGCCAAGGGCAATCCGACATACCCCAGTCCGATTACACCTATAGCCGTCTCCTTGCGCTTGAGTCGATCATACATTAAATCCTCTATTTTTTCCATAGTAATAATGACGTTGCTTTATTGTGATGTGTATGAAATAATTTCCGTTCGCTACCGGAATAAATCAAATACTTAATTTTACGTTTAATTAAATGTTCTGCTTTTTCGATGAGTTGTGTGAGGTATGCCTTATCAATATCACCTATAATGATAATGTCGATGACCGGACTATTTTTACCGAGCGCAAAATCTCCGGAAAGATAGACTTCTTCTACCTCCCCGAGTTTTTTAACTACCTCAAGAATGATACGGTCGATTCCAATATACTTGCGGACAATACTGTGTATATCCTCGAAAAGCGGATGCTCCCTATTTGCTTGAAAATATCGCTTATTTCCTTTGGATTGGGATCTCAAAAGACCGGCCTGTTCCAGTCGATTCAGCTCAACACGGACCGCATTGGAAGACTCTCCAAATTCCCCCTCTAACTGTCTTAAATACGAGCGAACCTCACTGTTGAGAAAAAATTTCAACAGAAGTTTTACACGCGTTTTGGATGATATCAGTGTTTCTATCATAATTCGAGTAACAAAATTACTCAATTTTTATTAAATGAATAGATTCCGTACTCCTTTTTTTAACTTTTAATCGTATCCCGAAACCACTTGGATATACCTATATAGAGTCCACCTACCAGCAGGGAAACAACCCCGGCTCGCAGTATCTCCATCCACCAGCTAGGCTGTAGAGCCGGGAGGGGTTGAATAGGGCGGTCTATTGCCTGTATAAATGGCGTCTTATTATTGAGGGTAAAATCCGCCAACTCTTTATTCTTTATGGCTTCCCCTAACATGACATACAAGAGGTGTACCTCTTTTTTGAGTTGGGACTGAGGGACTTTGGCTTTTTGGGACCATACATTGCGGTGGGTATCGGCATAAGTGGCGATTTGATATTCTTTCTTGCGGATAAGCCCTTGTATCGAATCTACTTTATTTTGTAGCAGTTTATAAGTAGCAGCTTGCTTTTCAATCGTCTTTTCAATGTAGTAATTAGAGAGTTCATCAAAATATCGCTCCACTAAAACTTGGGTAAGGTCTTCATTGTGCAGCGTAGATTTCATGGTCAATATTCCTGTATCTTCCTCAACAGTAATGCCAAGAACATTGTTGACAAATGCATGTAGTGCCAGTAAAGCTGCCCTACTTAATCTATCTAATGACGTGCTTCGGTTTGTATGAAACCTAAATCCAAGAAGAGCAGGTGTTTCTTCCCAGAACTTATACCAATCGTTTTTTCCCCACCGGCCATACGTTTCAAAATCATCGATCAATGCATTGGCCAAAAGTGTATTTTTCCCATCCAGTTGTACTGTATCCATAGCTACATTACTGAATATTTTTCTACTTTTGGACAGTTCTATGAGCTTTTGATAATTGTATTCCTTTCCTGAACCCAATCCAAAATCTCCAAGCAGACTTCCCAAACCACCAGCCAAACCACCTTGCTCCTCATTGAGCATAAAGGTGAGTTTAGCTAGATACACCGGTTCGGTTAATACTGCCTTTATTCCCTTGTAACTTCCCAATACAATAAAAATCAAAAGTATAACTTTCCATCTGCGTTTCACCTCGGTGACATAGGACTGGACCACGAGGATTACATCCTTTGCGGTAATGATGTCTGTTTTAGAATCTATGTCGGCCATATCATTGAAGATAAATCAATTAAATAAAACTCAAATACATACTTTCATAAAAAAGCGCAAGTTACATATAATTTTTTTTATCATAAGAAAAAACCTATAGGTTTTCACAGGTATGCGAACAAATTGTACATTATTTCCTTTAATATTTTTAGTGCAAACTGTAACACATGGACGAAGACAAAAGCATATCCCCCAAAAAAGCTTCTGATGAGCATACCCCAATGAATCCGGAGCAGTTACAGCTTTTTGATAGTGAATTTTTACCTCACCTGGAAGCGCTCAATACCTTTGCCTACCATCTCACCTATGATGAGAGATCTGCAGAAGATTTGGTACAGGAGACGTACTTCAAAGCACTTAAGTCTATCGATCGATATAAGAAAGGAACCAATGCCAAAGCCTGGCTCTTTCGCATTTTAAAAAATGCGTTTATCAATGAATATCGCCGCAAAAATAAAGCGGCTATTTCCAGCCTTGACTTCGATGAGACTGAAAAGTACACCAAGGATATAAATACTGAAGTTACAGGATATTTTGATCTTCGGGAAGAGATTTTTAATCGCAAATTAGGGGATGAAATCAGCACGGCCCTCAACAACCTCCCGATAGAGTATCGCTCTGTCATTTTACTCTGCGATATTGAAGGTTTCACTTATGATGAAATATCAAAAATTCTAAACATTCCCACCGGTACTGTGCGATCGAGACTTTTTCGTGCTCGCAACGTACTAAAAGATCAACTCAAGGCCTACGGAGCCTCCAAAGGTTACGCAGACAAAAGAAAATCCAAGAAAAAGTCCCTCCAAAAGCCCAGCTTAGAGTCATAAGCGATTGAGGGGTTATTGCTCCTTCTATTCTATCCAAAACGTTCATTCGAATCCGGAATGAGGGGCATTTGCAAAAAAGCAATTATTTGGCCGAAAAGGGATAACGGGCTATAACTGTGCAGTTAAATACTGGATTTTGAAGCTAAAATGTGCCGGTGTAGAATAATTGTAGAGGGGTAAAATACTCATCCATTCAATTTATACCCAAATTTAACAATAGCCCCGTAATTGATGTTTTTATTCTGATACAATTGAACCATGAATTTTAAGCGAATGATAAGGCATTTCGTAATATTAATCCTAGGTTCCAATATCAGATTGAAACCTACAGGGGTGTAACCCTTTAAATATTTTTTTGAAATATTATCCAAATCAAATATAGAAAATCCCGTCCCAATATTCACTCCTATTCTCTTTCGGTTGTAGAATATTGCATAGATATTGGCATTAAATTGAAGATAGGAGGAATCCCTCCATTGTTCATTTGGGAATAACCTAACATAATTGAGGGAATACGAAGTCTCCATCCAAGGAAAAAGCAAAAAGTAAAGCTCACTCTCAAAATTATTAGTATAAAAAGTATGAATAGTAGATAAACTAAGTGAAGACACTCCAATTCCTTGACTAATTTGAAGTTTCGGACGCTCTTGTCCCACCACGTCCTTTACCAGACAAAAATTTAATAGTACTACTAACACTACTAATATTCTTCTCATTACTTTATCCATTATATTTATTTTAGATTTTTCTTATAGTCAATAACTATCTAATTCAGTGAACTGCAAGGTAGTTATTGAGCACATAATCATACCACCCTAGAAAGGCATATTCGATCTTTTAACACAAGGTCATATATTATGAGCCAGCTTGGCAATTACACCATAACTTATGACAGTATTTTGATACAATTGCAGATTTAGATTTATACGAACCACAAAATGTTTATAAATATTGAGTCTCGGTTCTACCATAATCATAAACCCCACACTAGTTTGATGATTTGCATAACTTATCGCATTATTCACATTTTCCGAATTCAGCAAATTAAATACAGAAAATCCTGTACCTATGTTTAAACCCAAAGGTCTATTTCGAAATAACAAGGCATAGATACCAAAATTTGGTTGCACAAATGTTATGTACCTTGTTTTGTATTGATGAGGATATCTTAGTAAATACCGAAGAGAATAAGAGAGCTCTAACCACGGGTAGATCAATGTACAAATCTCCGTCTCCAGACTTATATGAGAAACAAAAAAAGGTAAATGCTTATAATATACACCTATTTTGGATACTCCAACTCCTTGGCTAATCTGGAATCTTTGATTCTTTTGCCCTAACATAATATCTAGTCTACTAAAATAAAGCAAAGTTAATAAGATACATATCCGTCTCAGCGATTTACTCATTTTTGCAATTTTTTATTTTTTGGATATAACTTTGTATTCTGTGGGGAAAAGAATTGATGGTGTAACTATTCATTCCTTTTTTCAATATTAGTATGGACACAAAATTTTTGTATGGAAATGACCTTTCAAGAACCTGATCGTGTCTGGGAAATTAGAATATCTTATACCTAAAGACAATGAATCTTTCACAAATGAGGCTTGAAACACTCCCGTTATCTCATCCCCATCGATATTAGTAATCTCAATATAATCAGATATACTATCCTCCTCCAACAAATCATAGGATGGACCGGCAACATCCCCATCATCTAAGGATGTAATATAATTCCCACTTGGAGGTAGAGAATCATAATTATATCTATTATAATTTAAACCAACAATAAAATGTCTTTTTGTATTTATTGGGATATAACTAAAAGAAAGTAGCTCTCTATGATACCACTCCTTACTGTATGTTTCAATACTAATACTTATCAATGTGCAATCATGAATAGACCCTAATACTAGCGCATTAACATAGCCCTCCCAATCTACACCATTTTTTTTTGAGGAGGCTTCTCCCCAGTAATTTAGGGTAAACCATGGCGGAGTGTCATACTTAGCACAAGAGATGCATATCAATAAAAGTAAAAACAATGACAACAACTTTCTCATAGTATATTAATTTAATAACACCTCTAAACCGAAATATTCATCCGGTCTAGAGGTGTCCCTTGATAATTATTTAGTGCTTTTGATGAATTTTGTTATTCTTCCCGCTCCATACTTTAAAAAATACATACCATCTTTCAGGTGAGAAGTAGAGATTTGAATAACTCCCTTCCTCTTACGCCTATTCAGTTCAAACCGCATTTTATTTCCCATACTGTCTATTATTTCTATATCTTGGATATTTATTTCTTTCCCCTTTACCCTTAGACGTAGGAAATCAACTGCAGGGTTGGGGTAAACTCCTTCATTATTTGCTACCTTTTCATCAACGGTAAGGGGGAGTTGTGCCGGACAATCCCCTTGTTGTCCCGGCCATTGCTCCGCCGCCTCAACATATTTAAAAAAGTCACTTTCTTGTCCATCTGATGAGGTAACACTTAATTTTACATAGACCCCTTCTCCAACATCGCAAGGAAGTTTGACAGAGAAAAAGTTCGCGGTACTTTCTATTTGCCCCCAATTGAACCCATCTGTACTCTTCCTCCACTCATAGTGGTAAGGCAGCAATCCACCTCTAACTTTTGCTTCAAACAACACATCAAAACAAGGACAACCATAGGATGGCCCTGTAATATAAGCAGTAAGTGGGTTGTATGTATCCTGCCGAAAATTTGCTACAGTACATGCATTGTTCACTAGCTGTCTCCAGTTCTCTCGTTTGCCGTTTACTCCTGTGGCCTTCCCTTTATAAAAGACATTTGGATTGGAATAGTGCTGGATAGTATTCAGAAAACTTGTCCTCAAAAAATAGAAAAAAATTTCCATGCCTGCCCTTTGGACCTAAATATTAACCATTTAGGGTTGGTTGTAATTAAATTTTTTCATAATTGATAATTTTTTGAAGATTAATTAATTGGGTTTAACAACATAGTTTGTCTACAATTTCATAATGATTAAGAGATATATATCATTGCAAAAATAATAGATTTTTCTAAATATCCAAATTTATTGCTATAACTTTAACATACTAAGATATTTATAATATAACATAGAAATTGATTTCAGGGAGTGAAGCAAGCATAAATTGTATCAATATTCTTCTATGTGTATTTTCTATTCTATGATATCAAACTGTTACCAAGGTGGTGATCTAGAAAAAGAAATAGTTTTTGAAGATAAAGAAGCAAAAATAAACTTTTTGTATTCAGTATGCTGATGCCAGTTTGGTATTAATAAAATTCAAATGTTCGTGTCATATAATTGGGGGATAATTTGCCGAATACCTTGTTTAAACAGGGAACGCCGGATCTATACTGAATTTCTCCCAAACTCTTCTTCTACATTAATTCTCATTGTAGCACAGGGTATAAGATCGGGCAAGAAGGGCTCGCATCAAGCTGGAGAGGAAGGGGCTGAAGTTGCAATATATACAGACCATCCTTCAAGGTGTCCTGTACAAAAATCAGCTCTGTAATGGTCGCATCTTTACGGGGGTCTTGTGGATAATTCCAAAATGATTTGTGGGCTTTTAAAAGGCCGTCATCCTGTTCTTTGTCAACGGAAGGCAGATCTGTAAGTAAATGTTGAATGTGTTGGTCCCGGATAAAATGCATCGCTTCTTCGGAAAAATACGGCGGATTAGTCCCGGAATAATCTCTATAGAGCTTATCCCTAGAATTAGGTAAGGTTCTAACTATAAGAGATTCGACGGGTTCATTTATATTGATAAAAGCATTGGATACTTGAGAAAGTGTGATGACGCGATCTCCATTGGACTGCTTTTCCGGTTCTATAGAGATAAGGGCCGCAAAATAAAAATAGGAAGGCAGCACTTCTCCGACAAATACCGGAAGGTTAGAAATATGGCGCACTGTTTCGGTGTGCGTGCCATTGCCATGAGGATTCAACTTAACGTCATAAAAGTTGACAGGGGAGCCGGCATCTACTGCACCTATAAAGTTACCCGATTGTAGAGGAGCAAAAGAAATGGGGGGTGCATTAAAGCACCGCAAAGCACTACCCCCTTCAAACGGAATTCCAATCGGAAAGGGATGTAAGAGGTCGAATTCCCATTTTTTGCCGGAAGGGCTAGTATAGATACCTTGCATATGTTTAAATGTATTAACGGGACAATTCCCTAAGTTTTTCGTACAGTTCTTTTTCTTCAGCGGTAAGATTTTTTGGGACTTTTATCTGAATCGTCGTATACAAATCTCCTCTGGAACCCTCTTTTTTGAAAAGGCCTTTTCCTCTAAGTCTAAATACTTTACCTGATGAAGTTCCATTGGGAATCGTAATTTTTACCTGCGTTCCTTCAGGAGTTTTAACCGCAACTTTACCCCCTAATACAGCCGTGGGTACATCCACATAAGTATCTACATATAGATTTTCACCTTCTGCTTTGAATTCGGGTGGTAAAGCGATGTGGTAGGTGATATAGAGATCGCCGGGATTTCCGCCGTTAATACCCGGGCCACCCTTACCACGAATTCGGATTTTTTGGCCATGTCGCGCACCCGGTTTGATTTTTAGTTTGAGTTTTTTATCCCCCAGTTGGAGGATATGTTCTCCACCTTTAAGCGCTTCTTCAAAGCCAATATTTAAAACAGATTTATAGTTCTGGCCGCGCATACCCGCAGAACGTCTTCTTCGTCCCGAAGAGAAGGGGTCTTCTCCTCCTCCACCTCCAAAGAAGGTTCTGAAGAAATCAGAAAAAGCATCCCCTGCTCCCCCACCGGTAGTAAAAGTACGCTGACCTCCACCCCCCATATATTGAGACCAATCAAAGTCTTGGCCTCTGTTTTGACCTTTGAATTGCTCATACTGCTCCCAGTCCGCACCAAGTTGGTCGTATTTCTTACGTTTTTCCGGGTCGCTTAGGACGGTATGTGCTTCCCCTATCGCCTTAAACTTTTCCTCCGCTTCCTTATTCCCTTTATTTTTATCCGGATGATATTTTTTAGCCAGTTTTCGATATGCCTTTTTAATCTCATCTTGAGTTGCATTTTTAGACACACCCAATACCTTATAATAATCTTTATAATTCACCTCTACTATATTTTATTTTTTACTTTCTCTTATACAAAAACCCACTATCCAGGTTCAACCTCTAAGCTACAACAATTATCCCATTTAGGAGTTCTCTGACAGATCGTCATTAAACCCGGATGAATTCCTGTCAATCTTACACACTATCGTCCTCCGGAGTGATTAAAAGATTCGATAATCTCCCATCTCTGTCCATTATGCCGGAGCAAACTAACTGTTTTTTGTAGTATCTCCCCTTGTAGGTCAAGTTGGGAAAAATAATTCCATGCCGGGGCAAACGCTTCCGGAGATAGATCTCTAAAAGCCAGGGTAATATGGGGGTGATAACTGCCGGAAGGGCGTTGATATTGTAGCATTTCAAACAGATTATTGCGATAGATATCTATACTTTCAGCACTCTCGACATCGACATAAATGACACGATTATCGAAGTGACTTACACCGTTCACTTTCCATATAAAATATGGTATTTTTTGACTCCAAAGCAATATTTTATTGCATAAATCAGGTAATTCGGTATTTTTTATTTTAAAAGGAGGGATAATGGTCACATGGGCAGGGGATCGAAGGGCCTTACAAGTATCAAAATGAGTGCATGCATATTCTTTTAAAGACTGTATTTTATGCGCCCACTCCCCCTGTATAACCCACGCTACGTAATACAATGCTTTGGTCTCTGTTCCCACACTATAGCGTTTTCAGCCAATTGAGTAAGCGCGCTCTTTCAGAAGCACTTAGGGCAGCCTCTTTGTGCATCCATACATAGCCGGTTAGTGGCATCTCTCGCTCCTCTATTTCATCGTACATCTCCTCCGTGATATGCCTTTGTTTCTTAGGAGTCAACTGACCCCAGGTATCAAAATTAAAGTAATCTCTCCCCTCCGATACATGGTGTTTGATAATCCAAGAAACAGGGGCTATCCTCGAGTACCACGGCCATTGAGTCTGATAACTGTGGCAATCAAAACACGCGTTTTGGAGTATCTGCTTAACATCCTCCGGTGGATCATATACCTGTAAAAACCCCTGAGATGTATCGTATTTTGGAATACTTTTATCAACCGGGTAAAGCTGAATGAGTACTAAAAGAACAACAACTGCGAGAATAATCTTAGTAGAACGTGCCATGAGAATAATTGGTTAAAAAAAACGCTAAACTATAAAAAACAATTGATTTTAGCATAATATTTTATAACATTGCAGTTCAAATAATCTATTCGGCTATGCGTACAGAACTTAGATATGCTTTAATCCTTGTCCTTTTTGAGATTGTCCGTTTATTCACTGAGATGTATTTAGGTCTTCAAGGAGCTCGTTTGTCACAAAGTTGGTGGAGCATGATGCTTCTAATTCTCGTCGTACTTTGGGTGATTTATTGGGCGGTCAATGACAATCTGGCGACCTCCACTCAAAAGGACAAGCCGGTATTAATCGGGGCAAAGACGGGTTTTTTTGTGCTGTTAATAGCGGGTGTATGCATGGCGGCAATACACTATATTTTCTTTCGATATGTCCACCCTGATTATTTTCAGAACCTCATTCATTTTGCTGAGGGAGAAGGACTGAGCTCCACACAACTCGAACAAGTTTACAATTTACCCAATCACTTGAGATTATTTATTTTTTACCCCTCTTATGGTCTCTTACTAGGCAGTATATTTGCCTTTTTTGTCAAGAAAAGGTATACACAGGATAAATCTCCATCCATTTAAACATGATTTGCTACCTTTGTTCATCGATTTAGGAGTGTTTAAATGCTGTGGGGCCAATATAATTTTTTAATCGTACCTAAATAAAAGAATTGACGTTCTATACACCAAAAGGATGAACAAAAACTCCAACTGTCAACCATTTCATAACTTTAAAAATTTCTAATAAATCGTAAATAAATGTATTACAAATTTTCTGCAGCTATGTAACCGCTGCGCTCTCACATGATTTTTTTAAACATACTTCTGTATGAAATTTATGTTTAATAAAATTCATGTTCGTTTCATAACTTTAAAAATTTCTAATAAATCGTAAATAAATGTATTATAAATTTTCTGCACATATGTAGTCGCTTCGCTTTCAGCATGAATGATTTTATGGACAGATACTATCGTCATCTTTCTGCATGAAATTTATGTTTAATAAAATTCATGTTCGTTTCATATGTTTAAAAATTTCTAATAAATTAAAAATAAATGTATTATAAATTTTCTGCACATATGGAACCGCTGCGCTCTCACATGAATTTTTTTAATCATCTTTGTGTGTGAATTTATGATTAATAAAATTCATGTTCGTTTCATACAAAAAAACTAACCGTCATCTTATGAAGAATACCATATTACTTTTATCTCTACTATTGTTTTTCGGGTGCAAAGAGAATAAAAAGCCACAGGTGATACACGTAGAAAAGAAGAAGATTCACCTTCCTACTTTTGATAAGGATCGTGCCTATGAAATGGTCAAACAACAGCTCGCATTTGGCTCCCGTGTACCCAATTCCCCGGCTCATAAATCTGCGATGCAATGGATCCTAGATCGGGCAAGATCTACAGGCCTCAAGGTCATCAAACAGCCTTTTGAGGCTAAGAGATTTGACGGTGTAGCGATGACCGGAGCCAATATCATGATCCAATACAAACCACAGTTGAAGAAGCGGATTCTCCTTTTGACTCATTGGGATTGCCGATATACTTCCGACCAGGAAAAAGACCCGGAAAAGAAAAAACTACCCGTTCCCGGTGCAGACGATGGAGCGAGCGGGACAGCGATATTATTAGAATTAGCACGTGCACTTAAAGCTGGACAACCTCCAATCGGTGTCGACCTGCTTTTTGTTGATCTGGAAGACCAAGGCGCTGCCAGTGGAAATGAAGAATCTTGGTGTCTCGGTTCCCAATATTGGGCTAAAAACAAAATTCCCAAAGGATATCAGGCGCAATTTGGCATACTTCTCGACATGGTGGGAAGCAAAAATGCCCTCTTTACGAAAGAGAAATTTTCAGAAAGGTATGCTGCATTTGTTAATAATAGGATATGGGGAGCAGCGAAAAGATCAGGCAACGGACAGTATTTCTTGAGTGGAGAGGGCCGATCGGTTCTTGACGATCATGTATTTATCAACTTATATGCGCGAATACCCACAGCGGATATAATTTATACCACTTCCTCTACGTCGAGCGGATTCGGCAGCCACTGGCATACCCAAGGGGATGACATACAGGTTATTTCGGCAGACAAGCTGGGGGTCGTCGGTAAAACCCTACTCCAGGTCATATACGAAGCCCAGTAAAGGCAAATTTAGTTTTAAACCTGTTATGTTATTCCTACGTGCCATACATCTTTGCTCATAGGTCACTTCAGAGGAGGCCAGGCGCTGACCTTATATAGGGGCGAGGATACCCTTAGAAACAATGAAGGCTTACCAATAACCCTCCTCTAATACCAAACCGCCACCAATTTGCTGGTTATACAACACGTAAATTAAATAAGCCGAATAGAATTACTTTGAAATTCGGATTGCAATTCCGTATCATAATACATGTATATCTTGCGCTAACCTATATTCTGAACTACTGCTCTTCCAGCGAGAAGCAAGATAGGGATGGAAAGGATCTCTTAAGAATGTGTATCTTTGTCTATTGTGCTGATAGGTATTTAACTATACCATCTGCAGACTTCGCATATCATTATGTCCGACAAAATATCAAATCAAACGGCCTGTATACCGTCCAAAATACAAACGTATGAACCGGGATAACACCGATAACACCGTCTTTCAAACACTGGAAAACACGTTAAAAAACGAGAATAACACCGTTAGAAATACCCTTTTGTATCTATTGTT
>JALSTN010000117.1 GCA_026983735.1 Saprospiraceae bacterium
TGGTTGTTTTCTACCTCAATCAGAATGGCATCAAAGCTGGTGAGTTCATGGAGGTCGATAGCAACGGCAAGGTTTCCAGAATGTATGCTCATTACAGTGAATGATGGGAGCATGTTCATGAGAAATCTAATTCTAAAATCCAAACAAATAGAAGAAATGAAAGGGGAGTTTCGTATTCACTTTCTCAATTCAAATGCGAAGCGAATAAGAAAGTCTATCGGTGATGAAGTCGGATTGAGTAAAATCGGGGTTCACATCATCTATGTTGAACCGGGAAAAGATAGCACCGAATATCATAAGAACTATAATGAGGAAGAATGTATCTATGTGCTTTCAGGTAAAGGAACTTTAACGATTGAAGGCGAAGAGTATATTTTTGAAAAAGGTGATTTTGTGGGCTTTCCAGCTAATACAGCAGCCCATGCTCTGAAGAATACGGGTGCAGAAACCTTGGTATATTTGATTATGGGGCAACGGCTTGAACAAGATGTAGCGGACTATCCTGCCAAAAACAAACGGCTTTACCGCAATAACGATAAATGGGATTTGGTCGATATGGAAAATATCAGTGATCCAAGAAAGGCATAACAAGGCGCTTCACTGGACGGCAATTCCGCTGCGCTCCATTGCCGCCGGTGAGCTGGGTCGTTAGGCGTTTAAACAAGGAATGAATAATGAAGCAAGCTCTGTATTTAGCAAACATTATGTTTTGTCTATCTATTCCACTATCATCAATAGCTGAAACATATGTCCTACTAACAGTAGATGTTGAGTCCTTAAGTGCAGGAAGCCCGAAGAAAGATATGTGGGGTCGATTGCAAGGTTATGATGGTGAGTATGGTGTCCCTCTTATACTAAACATTCTTCAAGACAACAAGTCAAAGGCAACATTTTATTTGAATGTATATGAAATTACCAAGCATGGGGAGGAAGAGATAAAGCGCATTGCTTCGGAAATTGTTTCTCAAAACCAAGATCTTCAACTTCATACACATCCAATGCCGATGTATGGAAAGTATGGAATGTCGTTATTCAAGTCTAGTGAACAAGAGAAAATCCTAAGGAAAGGAAAAGAGCTCTTATATAAGTGGACAGGAAAGAATGTGGTTGCACATAGAGCTGGAGGGTATTTGGGAAATACTGACACAATCCATGCACTGAAAGAGGTAGGGATATATGTGGATTCATCGTTATCGCCAGCTTCTTTCTCGCCACTTTTTAAAGAAGGTTACAACGCAAATGATATTATTGATATTGAAGGGGTACTAGAATTGCCTGTCACGTATTTCAACCAGCTCAAATTCATGGGTTGGGAATCGAAAAGATTTCTTGATATTGAAAGCAGTAGTTTAAATGAGTTGAAAAGCGTCCTAGATGATATGGCGGAAAAAGGTTCGTGCGCTATAAATATTATGATGCACAGTTTTAGTATTACTCGGTATGGCTATCCAGATGAAAGAGTAAGCAGAAAATTAGATGCGCTTCTTAAATATATAAATGAGCATCCTAAATTGACAACGACGAATACAGAGAGCTTTTACAAAGCATACAAAGAAAACAAACTCTCATGTAACCCACAGCCAGAGTTTGTACCGTATACGGGTGTGGTTTTAACCTATCTGCGCTCATGGGAACGTTTTACCGATGGTTGGAAGAACATTGTTGTAGCTCTTAGTGTGCCCAGTCTTATCGTGATTTTTGCAGTTGGCCTGATGCTTATCAATCGCCTAACAAAAAAATGCACTCGGACAAATTAAAGCTTTGCTACTATCGTCGCAAACCTTCAATTTGCCGGTGATTTTGACGTTAGGCCAGATGAAATGCCGCTGTCATCTGTGTTTAACAAAAAACCGTTCAGCGGCAAATCTTAAGGAGTCTGAATATGTCAGAACTTGAAGCAAAAGTGATTGAATCGTTCGGTGATGTTATTCAAGCGGAGGATCTAGATATGGATACTTCACTCGTAACAAACGAAGATTGCAAAGACTGCGATTAGATTCACTACACTGCCCTCTTTGATTTTATATCAAAGGGGGCGTCTTTTTTCATGGATTTAAAATGAAAGCGTATAGCAATAGAAAAAGGGAAGTGTTTATTAAGGAGCTATCGGGAGGATTATATTTTGCTTTTAATTTTTCGTATCCATCCGGTGTTAAATTAATATCTAAGCGTGCTGCTGACCGCCTGAAAGACATCAATCACAATAAGCAGGAGGTGGATGCCAATAACGAAATTGATAAATCTTTGACAAAATGTGGTTTGTTGGGAGTACCGGAGAATAGGGGGAATAAAAAAAATAGCATATCTGTCTGGTTGCATATAGTCAATGCTTGTAATTTATCTTGCCATTATTGCTATATTCCTAATATCAAGAAAGTTGCAGGGAATGATGTTATCCAGCGTATGTCTATGAAAAGCGAAGACGTTAAAAAAACAGTTAAAGGTTTAATTGATTATTGTAAATCTGAAGATATTAATAAGTTGCATGTGAAATTTGCTGGCGGTGAACCAACGCTAAATATTGATGCGGTAACCCAATTCTGTGAAGAGATTGAAAGATTAAAAAACGAACTTATCGTTAGTTATGGAATGATTTCTAATGGAGTATTTGAATCTAACTCAATAACTCCAATGCTTAAAGAGTTTGGTATTAATTTATCTGTCTCTATAGATGGTTACGAAGATTCTCATGATAAAATCAGATTTCAATTGCAAGAAAAAATTAAGAAAGGGACTTGGAAGGAAATATGGTCAAATATAGAAATACTTTTAGCGAATGATTTATCTCCTTATCTTTTATACACCGTTACTCCAGCTAATTATACAGAAATACGAAAATTCTCAATAATCGCGCATGAACATAATCTCGGTTTTAGATTAAGCCTTGAACGGAAAAAACGTATATATCCTTTTGAATTACAACAAGCCATTTCAAACGAGTTATGTAGTCTATATGAGGACTTGGGGAATTCTCTAGATTTTAATCTACCAATAGAGCGATATGCACGATTTTCTGAATGGAGCTTAAATAAGAGAAAATATATTGCATGTTCGGCTGGGAGACAATATTTTGCTATTGATGAGCAAGGAGGAGTTTCAACGTGCCAGATGAATATGGATGCTAAATATGGAAATATAAAAAGTGAAGGTCTAGGGGGGGCTATTTCAAATATAAAGAGTATGGGAGAGAGAAAACTAATCGTTGATCCTTCATTAAGACAGGGCGTATGCACGGAATGTGAGTATTATCATGTCTGTGCTGGAGGGTGCCCAGAGCATCATACGCGCCAACTTAAGCAGGCAAAGTATTGATAGATGGAGGAAGTGACGGCATGATCAGGGCTTTTTCAACGAGCAAATTGAAGGAGCCTGATATGTCGCCACTTCCTGAATCTGTAGATATCG
>JALSTN010000118.1 GCA_026983735.1 Saprospiraceae bacterium
GATAAAGGTATCTTGTCCAAATTCATATCTCGGTTCAAAGGTATAATCCACCTGTGCAGGAAGATAAAGGGAAAAAATCAAAAAAAATAGTCCTAAAACTTGCTTTTTATAATGATATATTGTAGCTATGCTCATGATAGTTAATGATTTATTTCACCTCAAAACTAAGATGTTATGAAACTTCACAACAATTTTTCACAACAATTTTTCACAACAATTTTAAGCTTCTGATTAACAGGTTTTTACCTGTGTTTTTATTCTTTTTAATCCTACCTTTTTCCTATGCTCAATTTGATTGTTCGAGCTTTGGTATCAATGTAAATTATCTTCAAGACTGTAAAGCTAGGTTTTCTGCTATTATTCCCGTGGGAAAACCAAATCCAGATTGGATTACATGGACGTTATATAACTCCTATTTAGAACCATGTGATTACTCTGAAGAGGATGTTTGGACGAAGGAATTTTGTTTCGATGATACATATACCATTGAAATGACAGTACATTATGGAAATGAAAAGTGTACGATAACGAAGGAACATATTATAATAACTTGTACACCTTTTACTTGTAATCCAATAAGCGCTCCAAAAGCACAGCTACCTAAATTTAGGAAGATTTATGTTGATCCAGGTTGCTATGGAACATCTTATTTAATTGAGTTTAGTCCCGGGTTGGGTCAATCATATGGTTGTCAAACATTGCATTATAAGATAGAATATATTGAACCTGAAAATGTTCTCGTTAATCCCTGTCCTGGACCTGGTGCTTCTATTTATAAAACCAAATATTCAGATGGTGAATCTGTTTGTATATGGGTGAAAAATGGACTTCCAGTTAGGATAAGTGTAGCAATTGATTCTACTTGTTGTAATCCTGAAATGTGCTTGGAGCGTACTTTTACGTCTGAAGAAACTGTTGATTATCCTTGTCCTGGGATTCAATGTGATTGGGAATTAGATGATTGTCCTAATGGTGGTCCTGGTTGGAAATCTTTGCTTCCTTGCTCAACCAATCTTACCGCAGGGGATAGTGACAAAGAATACGAAGCTATTGAGAACTTAATGTCATCGGAGATGAAGGAGAGGATTTATACCGGAAGAAATATACAGTCCGTGTCCATCTATGATGTGCAAGGGCGAGAGATTTATCAGGAAAAACATCCTGAGTTGAGTAAAGCTACGAGAGGAGGGTTGCAAGAACGGTATTATGGTAAAATGGTCAAAGGGATTAATATTTTCAGGCTCCGGATGGAGGGAGGAAAAACGAGGACGATGAAGATAATCAAAATAGAATGAGAATAAATGCGTAACAAAAAAGGCTTGCAATAGATTGCAAGCCTTTTTTATGGATTCATCTATCCCTTCAAAATAAGTTTTAACTACAGTATTGTAGAAAGGATAATAGTACTCAAAACTGTAAAAGAAGAAGATTAATTTATCTCATGTTGTCTTATGACAGGAGTTAAACTATCTGGATATCCGAGTATTTCGATTTTTCTTTCTATTGGCGAAATACTCTTGTTTGCGACGTTGTTTTTCCTTGTTCCATTCCTTTTTTTCAGCTGCAGTCATAGGTTTATCTGTTTGGGGGAAGGGGTTGTCTTGGATGACCGGTATTTTTTTGCCGATTAGTTTTTCTATATCTCTGACATAGGCATTTTCTTCCGGTTCGCTGATGGAGATGGCATAACCGCTTTTTCCCGCCCTACCCGAGCGTCCGATACGATGCACATAAGTCTCGGCCTCATTGGGGATATCGAAGTTGATGACGTGTTCGAGTTGATTAATATCTATTCCACGGGAAGCGATATCTGTAGCTACCAAGACGCGGAGTTTACCTTCTTTAAACTGTTTGAGGACTTTTTGTCTTTGGTTTTGAGCTTTATCGCCATGGATAGCAGCAGCAGCGATGTGTTTTTGTTTTAGAAAGCGCACGATTTTATCTGCACCGTGTTTGGTTCTGGAAAAGACCAAGACTTGATCTATTTCCGGATTTTTAAGCACATGTACCAAGAGATTTCTCTTGGTCGATTTATTGGTGTAATAGATCGCCTGCTCGAGTGTGTCAGCGGTAGAAGACACGGGAGTTACCTCTATTTTTTTAGGATTGCGCAGGATATCACGAGACAGCTTGACGATATTATCCGGCATAGTAGCGGAGAAGAACAAGGACTGTCTCTGTCTTGGGAGAAGTTTCAAGAGTTTGCGAATATCGTTGATAAATCCCATATCGAGCATTCGATCAGCTTCATCCAGTACGAATACTTCGATACTTCCCAAGTCGATATATCCCTGATTGATTAGATCCAAAAGTCTACCGGGTGTAGCCACTAGGATATCTACCCCGTTTTGGAGTTTCCTGACCTGTGTATGCTGTTTTACTCCACCGAAAATGACGGTGTGCTTCACCTGAGTATTTTTGGCATAAGTGCGGATATTTTCATCGATTTGGATGGCGAGTTCACGGGTGGGCGTGATAATCAGTGCACGTATACATCGTCTCTCTCCTTCTTCTATACCGCGATGGATATGTTGTATGGCGGGAATGGCAAAAGCAGCTGTTTTGCCGGTACCTGTCTGTGCGCATCCCAGTATATCTTGTCCTGCCAGTACGGCGGGAATGGCCTCTCCTTGAATAGGAGTAGGAGTGACATACCCCTTGTCCTTCAAGGCCTCTAAAATGGGATCTATTATCCCTAAATGTTCAAATTTCATAATTAATTTTTAAATGAATTAAAATCACCGAAATAACCGGGTGACAGCGGTTTATCCAAAAAAATACCTTCCTATCTCCTTTTGGAGTATCGCAAAATAGCCTTGTCATTGAAATCTTAAAACGGGTCCTAATCCCTAATAAAATCCGGTAGCATTCGGTTAGTTATAACCGGCAATCGACCGCTGGGATTGTGCTAATAATCTAGTGGGTAATTGCTGCGCAGTAGGCATTCTCAGTAAATGATGCCGCAAAGATACAATAATTATTTGATATGGCTTTAGACCATTTCTTTCCAACCCACTAACAGTAAGCATTTCAAGGTAAAAACTTGTATAAGTCTTGATAGAGCCTCATTGGGGGGCTACCTGCTTTTATTATTTCGGTGTTTTTAATTGGAAAGTGAGGAATCCGTAGGTGTGATTTTGAAGTTTGATAACGTACTCTCGTTTAAAACAGATTCATCATTTCGGTATTACAAATCAAAAGTGGTTCATCCTAATTGGATATCCTGCCTTTTCTTCATAGTGTTGTAAAGAGGGCCAATGGGTAAGTCATATGTTCTAAATTGTTGTGAAAACCTCGTTTAAACAGCGGGAGCAGGGGGGAGAGTCCTCTAAATATGGGTCTCGTTATAAAGTCCAAATCTGATAACAAGCAGGCAAATATGTAGCTGGTTAAAAGTATTTGGTT
>JALSTN010000119.1 GCA_026983735.1 Saprospiraceae bacterium
AGGGATTACGGCGGATTGCTGGAGAACAGGTCATTTGGTGGTGTACAGGTTAAGCGTACCTTTTATGCCCGTGGACAGACGGGACAGCAGTTGTTGCTCTCTACGTATCAGTCCTTAAACCGGCAGATAGCCAAGGGGACGGTGACCATGTTCAATCGGCATGAAATGGTCGACATCGTACTTATCGATGGAGAAGCTAAAGGGGTCATCGTGAGAAATCTGCTCACCGGAAAACTGGAGCGTTACGGTGCGCATGCTGTAGTCCTCGCGACAGGGGGGTATGGCAATCTATACTACTTGTCAACCAATGCGATGGCTTCTAACGCCAGTGCAGCGTGGAAGGCCGTCAAACGAGGAGCTTACATGGCCAATCCGTGTTATGTGCAGATTCACCCGACTTGTATTCCCGAATCCGGAGAATATCAGTCCAAGCTCACCTTGATGTCTGAATCCCTTCGAAATGATGGACGAGTCTGGGTCCCATGGAAGGAGGAAGATGTAGAGGGTATTCGCAATAAAACCCTACAACCCAAAGATATTCCGGAGGACAGAAGAGATTACTTTCTCGAGCGGATTTATCCGGCATTTGGCAATCTTGTCCCTAGAGACGTGGCCGCCCGAGCGATTAAAATGGTCTGTGATGAAGGACGAGGTGTCAACACGACCGGAAGAGCCGTCTTCTTAGACTTTGAAGATGCCATTATGCGCTACGGAAAGTCTGAAGCTCATCAAGAGGGTCTTCCTAATCCGGATGCTGCAACGATTAGAAAATATGGAGAGAAAGTGGTCGAAGCCAAGTATGGCAACCTCTTTGAGATGTATGAAAAGATAACAGGAGTAGATCCCTACCACACCCCGATGATGATCTACCCTGCTGTTCACTATACCATGGGCGGATTGTGGGTAGATTACAATCTGCAGTCCAATATTCCGGGCTTGTTTGCCTTGGGAGAGTGCAATTTTTCAGACCATGGTGCTAACCGACTGGGGGCTTCTGCTCTTATGCAAGGATTGGCGGATGGATTTTTTGTTATCCCTTACACCATTACCAATTTTCTCGCCGATAAGATCAAGGATTCCAAGACAGATACAAAGCACAAGGCATTTGATGAAGCGGAGGAAGCGACGAGGAAGCGATTTGAAAAACTCCTCTCGATTAAAGGCAATCAATCTGTGGAAGCTATCCACAGAAAACTCGGCAAGATCATGTGGAACCTGGCAGGAATCAGCCGTACTGCTGAAAATCTCAAAAAAGCGGTTGCTGAAATACGGGAATTGAGAGCTACTTTCTGGAAGGATGCTTATGTCCCGGGAACGATGGATGAGTACAATCCGGAGTTGGAAAAGGCCAACCGCGTAGCGGATTTTCTAGAGTTGGGTGAATTGCTGGCGACCGACGCCTACCACCGCAATGAATCCTGTGGAGGCCACTACCGAGAAGAGTTTAAAACAGAAGAAGGCGAGCCTCTCAGAATGGATGATGAGTTTAGCTATATCGCAGCATGGGAATGGCCCAACCCGGATCAAGAACCTGTCCTGCATAAGGAAGACCTCAATTTTGAAGTCGTTACCCCATCAACGAGAAGCTATAAATAAAAACCGGATGTTCATCTTTAAAAGAAAAACTTATGAAACGAACATGAATTTTATTAAACATAAATTTCACACAGAGTTTTGTTTAAAAAAATTCATGTGAGAGTGCAGCGGTTACATAGCTGCAGAAAATTTATAATACATTTAATTTCAATTTATTAGAAATTTTTAAAGATATGAAGCTTACGCTTAAAATATGGAGACAAAATGGCGCAGAGACTAAAGGGCAGTTTAAGTCTTATGAAGTAGTAGCCAATGAAGAGATGTCTTTTCTCGAAATGTTGGATGTGCTCAATGAGGAGCTGATCAACAAAAAAGAAGAACCGGTCGTGTTTGACCACGATTGCCGGGAAGGTATTTGCGGTGCTTGCAGTATGGTTATCAACGGTAAGCCCCATGGCCCACTCAGAAAAACTACTACCTGTCAGCTGCATATGCGGCATTTTAAGGATGGGGATACGATTTATGTCGAGCCGTTCCGTTCCAAAGCCTTCCCTGTTATCAAGGACTTGATGGTAGATAGAACAGCGATGGATCGTGTTATTCAATCCGGAGGATACATATCTGCCAATACCGGTGGGGCCCAAGACGCCAATACGATCCCCATCGCCCAATCCATCGCTGAAAAATCTATGGATGCTGCTGCTTGTATCGGATGCGGGGCTTGTGTGGCAGCCTGTCCAAACGGTGCAGCCATGTTGTTTGTCTCTGCCAAAATTAATCACCTCAACCTTCTGCCTCAGGGAGAAGTGGAAAAACTGGATCGCACGGCCAAAATGGTAGGTCGCATGGAGCAGGAGGGATTTGGGGCGTGTTCCAATATTGGAGCCTGTGAAGTAGAATGTCCCAAAGACATTCGTCTCGTTAATATCGCCAGAATGAACAAATGGTATTTTCAGTCTGCTTTTGCCGGAGAGGATTAAAAATTAACTTTTTTATTTGATTCTTTGGAAGGCGGTGAATTATTCTTCTGCATCGTTTGTTGATAGACTCTATCAAAAAAAAGAAGGAGGAAGACATTGCCTAAGGTACGTCGATATACCTTTCGTTTTTTTATATATGCTAAGACAAATTTATGCAGGGTCGTGTACAAATTCTAAGTCTCCTACTACTTCTACTTCCGTATTTTTCATTTGCACAAAAGCATCTTAAATCCATCACGCTGGATTATATCGGTTCTTCTACTGTCGGCAATTTCATACAAGAAGCCGACGCTCATCTGGATACCTATTCCTTTCAAGTCAATACACGTCCCGAAAGTGCAGGGGGCGAACAGGCGATACTGGAAGGGAGAACAGATATCGCAGGCATCGCTCGACTGCCTTCCCAAAAGATATTAAGCAGTGGGGTTCGGACTACATTAATCGGTTGGGATGCCATAGCGATCATCGTGCATCCTTCCAATCCGATTACAAACCTGACACAAGATCAACTCAAACGCATCTACACCGGTCAAATCACCAATTGGAATCAACTGGGAGGTGCGGATCTGCCGATCAAAGTCTTTATCGTGGGGGAAGAATCAGCTACCCGAAAAGTTTGTCGTTCTATTATTCTGGGGAAGGCCGATTACAAGCGCTATGAAGAAGTGAGACCGGACATCGATATTATCGATAAAGTGCGACATACACCGGGGGCCATCGGCCAATTGTCCTATTCTTTTCTCGAGGGAGATAAGACCGTAAAACCCCTGCGGATCAACGGTCAATCTCTTACCTTAGACAATATTAATTATCCGATTACCCGGCCGCTGTACTTGCTATGGTGGCAGGGAAGAAGCGACGTTGAATCTTTTGCGCAGTGGACCCGA
>JALSTN010000120.1 GCA_026983735.1 Saprospiraceae bacterium
GTAGAGGATAGGTGTGGGAATATATTTAGGGATTCCATCCGAATTAAACTCATTTCCCCCCCACCCTTCCCACCTATTCCCGACACTACAATATGTTTAGGGGACTCATTGCGATTCTCCATCAGTGCACCGCCATACAATGAATTGGACTGGTATTCGGACAAGGGGTTAGAATGTCAAAATTGCCCAACATTTACTATTCCTCCTTCGGACTCCGGTCGATATATCATAAAAGCACGTACGCCGACTGGCTGTGAGGTCAGCGATACCTTTTGGGTTTATCTCCTTCCTCCTAGAGTGGCATCACTCGGACCGGACACTTCCGTTTGCCAATTTGAATCTAAACTCCTAACCCCAGGTGAGGGCTTCCAATCTTATGTTTGGCAAGATGGTAGCACGGCCCCCCAATATCTAGCTAAAAATCCCGGTGTGTACTGGGTCACTACTGAAGACGATTGTGGCAATGTAAGTACAGACTCCATTCTCATTCACTTATTGACGCCCCCTCCATTAACCCCTATTCGGGACACGAGCATCTGCCAAGGACAAGAGATCGTCTTTCAAATTACAGACCCTAATTATAACTCCTTTGACTGGTATTCTGACCTTGGACAAGATTGTATGGACTGCCCTATTTTAAAAGTCACTCCAGACCAATCTGACAGATTTATTCTAACCGCCCATACTCCTCAGGGCTGTGAACGAAAAGATACCTTTTTTGTCGATGTCATCCCTCCCTCCTATTCATTTGACACATTAACTAAATGTGTAGAAGACACTATCATTCTAATGGATAGCCTTATATTTAAAGGAGGAGACTACGATTTTCATTTTATTTCAGGGTCGGGATGTGACAGCATCCTGCGATTTCATATCATAGATAAAACCACGGGATTGCATGAAGAAAAAAGAATCATATGTCCGGGAGACAGTGCCTTTATATTTGATGAATGGAGATACACTTCCGGAGACTATTCTACCATCTATCCGCGCAGTGGCTGCGACAGCCAATCCATCGTTCATCTGATAGTAGTGCCTCCCATCACAACCGATCTCCCCTCCTACAAATATATCTGCGATACGACAGCATCCACTACCCTTCATGTACATACGAAAGGCGGAATATCGCCTTTAACATTCCAATGGAATGGTCAGTCGGGTGATTCTGTTCAGATGTTGGGACAAGGGCCTCAACAACTTGTCATTATTGACTCCATCGGTTGCCGGGCAACCTTCGAAATAGAAATTCTGCCTACCCAAAAGCCCGACTATACCATTCTCACAGAAGATGTTCTCTGCTTTGGAGACACCAATGGCTCCATTTCAATTGAAGTACCCTCTGGCAATACAGACGTCCTCTATAGTCTGGGAGATAAACGATTTACACGCCAACCTCCATATTTGCAACTCAGTCCCGGCTCGTATACGATTTACGCCAAAGATAGCTTGGGATGCCTCTATGCGGACACCATAGAAATCAGCCAGCCGGATAGTCTCACTTTAACCCTTCCCCCAGATACGACTATAGTACGAGGGGAGATCATCCCCTTGTATGCCAAAGGCAACTTTGATCGACAAAACACCCAATACCTTTGGTCTCCTCCTGATGGGTTGAGTTGTACAGACTGCCCGAATCCTATCGCCCAACCTTTGAAAACAACGACCTACCAACTGACCATCACCAATAATAATGGATGTACCATAACTAGATCCTTAACCATTTATATCAATGACTCTCCTAAGGTCTACATTCCCAATGTATTCACACCAAACGGGGATCAAATCAATGATAGATTTACACTTTTCGCCAATGGAAATATAAAGGAGGTCTTAACAATGGAGATCTACGATCGCTGGGGAGAACTGATATTCAGAAATGCATCCTTCCCTCCGAATGAGACAAAATACGGTTGGGACGGTACCTTCAAAGGCCGGAGGATGAATCCGGGAGTATTTGTTTACACCTTCAAAGTGTTACTCTTCGATGGATCCACAGTAAATTACGCAGGCAATGTCACCTTGATGAGATAAGGTTCTTTGTTTATTTTAGACTAACTTTGATAATATTGACAGGACATGCTTCTGCTGCTTTGGCATTTTCCTCATAATGGGCTTCATCAAAATATCCGGTATGTGCATATCTTTTTTGTTTTGCTCCTAAGAGAACGCTTTTTCCATCTTTCCTAGACATCTTCCATTGACCCGGAGCTATTTCCACACAGGCATTGCATCCGATACATTTACTGCGATAATGTGTGATAACCAGCATTAGGCCTCGACGATTTTATACAATTTATCCGAAGGACGGACCTTTCCATCCACCTTAAAAGAGACCATTTGACCGCGAGAAGCCTCGTTAACTACTTTATCCTCTACTCTCAACTCTTCTATATCTGCATAGAGCACCCCCGTCGTTGGTCCGGTTACGAGGACGCGATCTCCCACCTTGAGAGAATGACTTAGGACATTGAATTCAGCGACATTGATCTTAGGGAAGTAATGCTGCCCTTTGCCGATAAATATTTTCTTGGTCGTCGCCTTCGATCCATATACATCTGACCATTCTCCAAGTTTGCGCCCCAAGTAATATCCATCCCAAAATCCTCGGTTATAGGTCTTGCTAAGCCGATGCATCCAGTCTTCGACTTTACCTACATCATAAGAGCCATCCTCTAATGCATCAATAGCCTCCCGATAACAACGGACGACATTATCCACATAATCTGCAGAGCGACCTCTGCCCTCTATCTTGAGAACCTCGATTCCTGCATCGACAACCTTATCCAAAAAATCAATTGTACACAAATCCTTCGGAGACATAATGTACTCGTTATCCACTTCCAATTCGATGCCCTCCTCTTTATCAATGACCGTATAAGCCCTACGACAATTCTGTATACAGGCACCTCTATTACCAGAGGCATTATGCGAGTGAAGACTCAAGTAGCATTTCCCAGAAATCGCCATGCAAAGAGCTCCATGCGCAAAAATCTCTAAACGCATCAGACGACCGGAAGGCCCTGTAATGTTTTCATTAGCTATCTGTTGTCCGATAGACTTAACTTGCTGCAAAGTGAGCTCCCGAGCCAATACTACCACGTCTGCAAAATGGCTATAAAACTTAACCGCCTCGATATTAGACACGTTGGATTGCGTAGAGATATGTACAGGCATTCCGATACTAGAAGCGTACATGATGACCGATTGGTCCGCAGCAATTATGGCAGAAATACCGGCATCCTTAGCAGTCTTAACAATATTGCGCATAAGATGAATATCGTGATCATAAATCACCGTATTGAGTGTAATATATGATTTGACACCCGCTTTCTCGCAGCGTCGGACGATTTCAGGGATATCCTCCATC
>JALSTN010000121.1 GCA_026983735.1 Saprospiraceae bacterium
TTCTTGAGTTCTTTGATGATTTTTAAAGTGTTGGGTACCTTTTGAGCTCCGGAGCTGACCACAAAGTGAATGTCACGTCCATCTACTCCATAATCCAATATATTGGTAATGTATTTTTTTAATCCACTGCGGATATCTTGGCTGGATGCCATATTATCATAAACCAAACTGTTCCCCCATTCGGCTTTTTTAAGTTCCCATCTATTACTGGGATCCATGTTGACAATAAAGCTATTGAATCCTGAAGCACCTAATTCAACGACACCGCGTAGTTTTCCGTTGACGGGCTTTGGTGCTACATAGTTAAACGGACGGGTAGTGGTGGTCTTTTGAGTCGATGGATTGGACTTTGAGGTGGGGGCTGCCTTGGTGGCGCCATTATCAGAGGCAACTTCAGTGTTGGTCGCTGCGTGCTCCGTTTCTATGCCTAGAGAAGGTGAAATCTTGAGATAAAGAAAATATAATAAAACTAAAAAAATCAATGTAAGCAAGATTTTTGAAAAAGCAGTAAGTTTCATATTATATAAATTTTTAATGTATAAAATAGGACTTTAAACGTTAATTGTGTAAAGGTATAGAAGAAATTAATCTATCATGTACCCGGTTAACTTATGATCCATGAAGCAAATATAGTTGTTTTTTAACAATAGGACGTATTGCACACCGGAGGAATAAGCCGGTAGATCCCGAGAGGTATTACCGCAAGGGGCCTTAGTAAGGTATTTCAGAGATTAAGTATGTGCTTGTATTAGTTTTTTTAAGAGGGGAGATAGCAAAGCCTTTCTGCCTATATTTCTCAGAGTCAAAGGCTGACGTATTTGTTTGGAAATATGGGTTAGGATTTCATGGACAAAGGCTTGAGCTGCGGGTCCCAGATGCGCTTCTAAATACTGTTCCAATTTCGAAATATAAATGTCTGCAATAACTTTAGGACTATGTTCCCAGAAAAAGGCATCGATCTTGCTCAGTTCAGACAAGGAAAGAGGTTCACATAATTTGAGCGCGGCTTCCAAAGCCCCCATGCATTGATATAAACGAATTTTAATAGTTGCATCCATGGGAGTCGCTTGTAGGAACGCATGTATTTTCTCAGGGAGGAGTAAAGAAGGTGACGGGTTAACTTTGTCCAAGAAGGCCAGGGTAGGATAGTGTCGCAGTCCCTCTAGTAGCAGAGAGGTGAAGTCTTCCGGAGAAGAATCTATCTGTGGTAAAAAACGGAGGGATTGCTGATAGTAATACATATTGTCAAATATGGACATTCCGGCATACAAGACTAGGCTCCCAAGCGGCCCCTTCCCACTGGCATGTAGCTTTTGTGCCAGGTTCAAGTATTGAGCCCCATGTTCTAATGTAGCTTCACACAGCTTGGGAATATAGGGGGAAGTATTTTGGGAAAGATGGGCTATAAAAAGGGCAGCACCTAGCGTATTGATTCTGAGTTCCTCCTCATTTTCGATGGGCAATCTCAGTAAATAGCCTTCTAAGAGTCTATGGATATCTTCTTCTTCAAGAGTGGGGGGCAATAAGCGCGCGATGTTTTTTTTAAACTCCCAGTATTGATAGTAGAGTTTGGTCGCAAGTCCAGTCAATTTTGTTGTAATAAATCTGATTAGATCCGGTGCTTCAACGCTACTGATGAGTTCTTCTAATAAATCATGTAAAAGATTGTAAGTCGGGAGTAATCGCTCCACTTGCTTAGGGGTACGATACATGACTAAGCTCAGTCTATCTATAGCGGCAAACAACATTTGAAATGCATGCGTATAATCTTTCAAGACAATAGCTTCCCGCGATTTGTCGATCAAAGTAGTAGTAACCAGACGAAACACCTTCATATCTTGAGGTGCGAGTGGACTGGAAGGGGTCTTGCGTTGATGTATGATTTCATTGTAGAGAAGGAGATACTTGTTTTCCTCCAAGGATATACCTGCCCGGTCCATGTAACGCGCTCGGATTAGAAATTTGAAGGATCTGTTTTTACTGGCAAATTCTTTGACTGTATGGCGCAGGTCAGATTCAGGGATAGAATGAATCAGAGTGCGGAAGGATTGTGTATTTTCTGAACTGGGAGGAGCAGAAGGGGAAGGCGCTTGGCTGGATGATGTCAAAATCTGCCTTGTGGCGATAATATGATGACATTCAGAAATATCCGGGTAGGGACAGTTGCATTGCAGTACTGTAAGATGTTCGGAATGGGTTACGGTAAACGGGCCAAATTTAAATAGTTGTTTTCCCTCCATTTCGACATGATCGGCAGGGTCGTATTCTCTGACAAGTTGTTCTGCGGCAGCATGCTTCCAACTCCTTGATTGTTCTTTTATTTCTGGTAATTCCTCTTTCTGCATGTCTTAGAATAAGTTGATTGAATATTGGGGGGAATGACACAAAGTTTTGATCTATCGATTAATGTACTATTCCGATTATTTATATGTTGGTTAGGTCGGTATGAAATGGTAAAGCGCTCACCATTTCATACCCCCTAAAAGAACATATAAAGATACAATAAATCTACAAAATCAAATATTTCACACGCTATATTCGACTCCTTTCTCGTACAAATGAATAACTTTACGGCTTAAGAGAAAAACGACAGATATGGAAAAGGATATAAAGGTGCCAATTCTGGCTGAAGAAGTGGCTCAAGGACGGAGCCCGGAATACCTCTATTGGGTCGGTTGTGCGGGTAGTTATGATGCGCGTGCTCAAAAAGTTACCCGTGCATTTGTGAAGTTATTGAATCAGGCAGAAGTAGATTTTGCTGTTCTTGGTGATGAAGAGCAATGTACGGGAGATCCTGCACGCCGGGCAGGCAATGAATTCGTGTTTCAAATGCTGGCTCAGCAGAATATTGCGCTGCTCAACGGTTATGGCGTACAAAAAATAATTGTAACTTGTCCACATTGTTATAATGCATTGAACAATGATTATAGCGAGTTAGGAGGGCAATATGAGGTGACCCATTACGCTACATTTCTTCAGGAGTTATTGTCTTCCGGGAAGTTGAAAACGCAGTCCAAATCGGATAAAACCATCACCTACCACGATTCTTGTTATCTCGGGCGAGGAAACGGGATTTATGAAGATCCCCGTTCTGTGGTTCAACATTTATTCAATGAGATATCTGAAATGGAGCGTTCACGAGAAAAAGGGCTGTGTTGTGGTGCCGGAGGGGCACAGATGTTTAAGGAAGACGAACCCGGAAAACGGCGGATAAATGAGGAGCGCGCCCATGAGATTCGAGCTACTTCAGCGGAGATTGTTGTCGCCAATTGTCCGTTTTGTTTGACGATGCTGGAGGATGGACTGAAGGTAGAAGACACGGAGAAAAAAGTGATGGTATATGATCTTAGCGAACTCATATTGAAGAATCAGAAAATGGAGGTTTAGATTATCCGTTGAGCTTATATTCCTTGGACAAGGCCTCTAAAATGTCTTACCCGCTGAATAGGTAAATCCACATATGGAAATGGGAAAACTAAGGATGCTCTGTATCACAATAGGTTAGATATGTCATCAAAGTTTAATGTAAAAAAAAGTGATTATTTCTTTTGTCATAAGCCAAAAAGGTCTTACTTTGGCATTGATTTCGAATAGGTGTATTTAGGCATCTTATTGAATTCATGTCCCGTTTCTTGTCCATAAAGCATTCTATGTTAAACTCGTTTGACCATAGAAAATCACTCATTACAAAGTTGATTATATGAAGATAATAATGACTTGGATCATTGTTGCAATGATGTTCGTATTACAAGGACTTCAAGCACAAGATGTACATTTTACACAGTATTTCAATACACCGATGTTGATCAATCCGGGATTGACCGGTATTCACAATGCACTGGGTAGGGTTGCGGTGAGTTACCGAAATCAATGGACCACGGTGCCAGTGCCCTATACGACCTTTGCAGCCACCTATGACAGGAAGATATATCCCAGATATAAAGAGGATCATTTTTATGGAATAGGGGCACGTCTATTATATGATTATGCGGGGGATTCTCATCTCTCCATTTTGGACTTAAATGTATTAGGCAATTATGCATTTGTGCTCAATCCTAGAAATATCTTGAGTGTGGGATTGGGTTTCAATGTCGATCGGCGAGAGTTTAGAGAGAGTGATCTTCGCTTTCCTAATCAATGGGATGGAGATAAGTATAATCCCAATCGTCCCACAAAAGAACCCTATGTCGGATTGAATTTTTTGTTTGTTGATCTGAGTGGGGGGGTAAATTATCGGTATCAAAAAAATAACCGGACCTGGATTAACCTTGGTGTCGGAGTGCACCATTTCATACAACCTAAACAAACCTTTTATGACTTCAAGAATCCATCCGGCCTTCCTATTAGATTCTCCGGTATGCTTTCCGGTAGTTTTAAGGTTATTCCCACCATGGATATTTTACTCAATGGCTTATGGCAGGTTCAACAGGTATATGATGAAAAAGTACTCAGTGGGCTGCTTCGATTCTATTTGAATTTACGTCCGGGGAGTCAAATGGCCTTAGATCTCGGAGTAGCCTGGCGCAAAGGGGATGCTTTTGCCCCTCTGATGGGGATACATTATCACAATTGGTATGCAGGGTTAAGTTATGATGTCAATACCTCGGCATTCAAAGTGGCTACAGGGGGGCGAGGTGGACCGGAGTTTCATTTGCAGTATTATTTTTATCGGGTAGAGCCGTTGAAGGAGTTTAAAAAGTGCCCGGTGTATTAATATTAATGAAGCTTAGTTGAGATTTTTTTAGTAAAATTAAGGAGATGAACAAAATAAAGATAATTTTAATAGTCTTGATAGGTGGGTTTCAGATGCACTTTATCCAGGCTCAAATTGGCGGGCCGACCTTCAATCAGGTGGTTGAACAGGCAGAATCCGAACTCTTCAGTGAAGATTATTATTCTGCATTGAGACATTTTGAGGATGCGCTGAAGTATGGTAAGGAGGAGACGCGATTGCATTATCAAGCGGCAGAGGCCGCATGGAAGTTGCATGCGATAAAGTCCGCATTGGAGCACTATCAAGCGGTGTATCAAGCTGAAGATGCAGACCAATATGAGGATATTACTTATAGACTGGGTATCTTGTATCAGAAAGAGGGGAAATATGAGGAGGCGAAGTATAATCTAGGGCTTTATGTATCTGAGTCCGATGCCGACAGCTTAAAAGTCGAGGATGCCAGACGAAGAATAAAAAGCTGTAATTGGGCGGCTCAATCCAAACCCGATACTATGGTGACCTTAGATCATCTGGGGCAAGATGTCAATACGCCTTATTCGGATTTTAGTGCCCATGATTTGGGAGACACCTTGTATTACGCTTCCCTTATTGGCAAAAAGACCAAGGATCGTTATCACCCTCCTCGTAAGATATCTCGTATAATGCAGCACAGCGATTCATTGGGGACAAGGGAGATGCCCGGTGACATAAATGCAGCTGAAGTACATAGTGCCAATATTTCCTTTGGACCGGATAACAGATTTGCCTACTATACGGTATGTGATTATGTGCAGGGAGGAAAGTTGAGATGCAATATTTACTATAGAAGAATTATTGAGCCTGGCAAATGGAGTGCTGCCATCGCACTTCCTAATAACATTAATGTTCCACGTTATACTTCTACACATCCTATGATGGCATTTGATTCAGTTCGGAGGAAAAAAGTGTTGTATTTCGTATCTGATCGACCTGGCGGGAAAGGTAAAATGGACTTGTGGTATGCCATTGCTAAAGGAGAGAATTCTTACGAAGAGCCGATTAATATCAGTGATCTCAACACTTCCGGAGACGAGTATAGCCCCTTTTATTTGAATTCTGAGAACCTGCTGTATTTTTCATCTAATGGGCAAGAAGAAGGGTTTGGAGGCATCGACATATACAAGTCAAAGTCGAATACTCCTGGTAAATTTGAAAAACCAGAAAATTTGCTTGCACCGATTAATTCGAGCTATGATGATGTGTACTTTAGTATGAGTAAGGATGAGTCCTATGCCTATTTGTCTTCTAATAGGCTTGGTTCGCTACATTATGATGAATTATTGGAGGCGTGCTGTTACGATATTTACAAAGCCTATTTTATTCCACCCCCCATTGTATTAAATGTGTTGGCTTGGGATGATTTTGATACTTCAGCGGTAAAGGGGGTAACTATAGCCTTGCGTAATCTTACCGATAATACGCATGACTTGCTCCTTACTGCAGATACTTCTAATCGTCTGACCTATGAAATAGAACATGCTAAGCAGTATGAAATAGTTGTCTCCAAGGACGGGTATTTGAGTGATACCTTGCATCTCGACACCAGAGATATGAGAAAGATTCGCTCTTTAGATTTATCGGCCTACTTGACCAAACTTGTTCCATTGACGGCTACGGTTTGGGATGATAACACAGAAGAGCCCCTGTCCAATGCACACGTGCGACTTTTCGAAATGATAGATGGACAAAAAGTACTGCTGAAGGACGAGCGCAATCCTTCGGGCAATGACTATCACTATCAACTGATTCGGGGACATTCCTATCTCCTCTGGGGGACAAAGGAGAAATACGATCAAGCTACTGTGGCAATTCATGCAGATGAAACGGCTAAAGGAACACCCATAGAGAAAAAGATTGGATTGGTGCGTACGGCTATAAGGATGTTGGAAAAAGTACTTCCTCTGGTCTTGTACTTTGAAAATGATCAACCGGAGCCCAAAACCAAACTTACGACGACTAAAAAGAGATATCGCGACTTATTTAATCCATTTTATGCGAATAAGGCGACCTATAAAAAAGAATACTCCGGAATCTATGGGCCGATGACCCGTCCTTCTAAAGAGGCGGAAATTGATGATTTTTTTGAAAATGAACTCAAGGCAAATTATAAAAAGTTGGATTTGTTTATGGAGCAGGTACTCGGCGTTTTGGAAGGGGGACTTCTTTTGGAGGTTACGATTAAAGGATATACGAGCCCGATAGCCAAAAGCGATTACAATTATAGACTTAGTAAAAGGCGTGTGCAGTGCTTGAAGAATGAGTTTTATGACTGGAAGAACGGGTTGCTTGTACAGTATATTAATAGTGGTCTTCTTGTCTTAGAGGAAGCGCCATTTGGAGAGAGTAAAGTCGCCACGGGGGTTAGTGATTCTCCATTTGATAAGAGAAATTCAGTATATAGTCCTGCTGCTTCTAAAGAGCGGAGGGTGGAGATTATTGCAGTTAAACGATTGGCGAAAGCTAAAAAGGGATTTAAAAGAGAATAAAAAATCAAATATTTCATACTAGCATAATATTTTAAAAATATTAATTCTAATTTGGTTAGTATATGTATGAGGATGATAATGCGAAAATTAATAACGTATATCTTGTATATTTAGAATAAAAATTTTATTTATGAATCCTGCGTCAATGAACGGGCGATATTAGCGATACCTTCGTTAGGAATAACCGACAAAAACGAAAAATATACATTTATGAAACAATTAAGTAAAATATATATCTTACCAATTCTCGTTGCAGTATTGATGGGTGGAGTGAGTTACCGGGTAGGGGCTACCCATATAGTTGGTGGTGAAATGCGGTATGAGTCCCTAGGCGATGGTTTGTATCGAATAATATTGTCCATGCGACGAGATTGTTATAATGGTGCACCCAATGCCCAGTTTGATAAATTAGCCGGTCTGGGGGTCTATGATGGAGATGGTAATCTCATTCGCCAGTTTGGATTGAATGGGAGCATGTTTATGATATTTAGTCCGGATGACACGCTTAACGAATATGTCAATAGCGAATGTAAAGTGATAGGGGAAGATGTATGTGTGCATACGACGAGTTATACCACATTGAAAAGTGGGGATAGAATTATCAGTGGAGTCGTGCGATTGCCTTATAGGAAGGGAGGATATTATATAGGATATCAGAGGTGCTGTAGAAATAAGATTGTCAATATCACTGATCCGGAAGGTGTTGGAGCTACTTATTTTGTAAGGATAACTGAAGATGCCCTGCTTCGGGGTAATAACAGCGCGAAGTTTAAAGAGTGGGCGCCTATATATTTATGTGCGGGCCGTCCTTTTGTTTTTGATCAGTCTGCTACGGATGTAGATGGGGACTCTTTGGTATATCGGATTTGTACTCCTTATCAAGGTGGAAGCCGATCAGAGCAAAAACCGGTACCTCCTCCTAGCCCCAGAGGCTGGGAATTAATTAATTGGAAGCCTCCGTACAGCCTTAACAATCTCTTGGGAGGTGTGCCTTTGAGAATCGATCCGGTGACGGGGAGAATGACCTGCACACCCAAAGAAACCGGGACCTATCTCGTAGGGGTATGTATAGAAGAGTATAGAAACGGAAAATTGATCAATACGGTTAGAAGAGAATTTGAGTTTAATGTCCGATTGTGTCCGGAGAAACCCAATGCTGAGTTTGAGGTGGACTCTGTGATTTGTCATGGATTGACAGTGGACTTTACCAATACAAGTAGTGATGGACAATATCAATGGTATTTCGATGCTGACAATGATCAAAGTTTGGGATCTACAGAAAAAAATCCAAGCCATACTTATGATCATCCGGGAACCTATCGAGTGGTTCTAGTCACGGTAAGAGATTCTACTTGTATTGATAGCTTTAATAGAACCATATACATTTATGGGGAAGGTGGTTATGGTGCAGATTTTGATTACGGAGTAAATTCATGCGATGATTCTGTAGAAATTGAATTTTTTTCTACCTCTTTTGACAAGAAGTCAGCCATCGCTGATAACCAACTTCAATGGATCATTAAAGGAGGGACCGGTGTATCTAGGGCCACCGGTAGGAGTGTGATTTATAAGCATCCTATATCGGATACGCTGGAAGTTACTTTGCTGTTGACGACTGCCAATGGATGTATGGATTCTATTACAAAGCGCATACCGGTCAATGTGATCGACGTAGATTTTAGAGCGAATAACATTGCTATTTGTCATGGTGATTCTGCAATATTAGTGGATACGGTACACCCGCAATTTACTTATTTTTGGACTCCATCGGATGGCTTAAGTTGCTCTGATTGTCCTAACCCCAAAGCCTCGCCAACAATGACTACGACTTATAAAGTAGTCGTTGCTGATTCGAATTGTTCGGTGACAAGAGAAGTGACAGTTAAAGTAAATGATTTATTGGATATTGATGTCTTGGGTGATAGTATTGCCTGTTCGAGACAAGTACACTTATTTACCAATGGTGGGGTCGAACAAACCGTTCAATGGGCTTCAGATAGAGCGTTTAAGAATTTATTGTCCGAAGGGACTTATGAACTAGACTTTACGATAGAGGGAGTGGATACTATGATCTATGTTCGCGCAGAAAGTGAAAGTGGGTGTCCGGGGTTGGATAGCATATTAGTGATTAATGAGATTATAGATTTAGAGTATGAAAAGCGTTATCATGTATGTGTAGGAGATACATTTTCTGTTAGCGTTACTAATCGGTTAGCCCGACATCAGCTTGTGTATGACTGGACGCCGGATGCGTCTATCGTGTCAGGGCAGGGCAGTGACAAGCCGTTGGTAGTGTTTAATAAGCCGGGGCAATATCAACTCAATTTTGTTGCGACAAACCAATACGGCTGTACTTCAGAAGGGGCTATTGTGGTAGATGTAGAAGATTTGCCGGATGTAGCATTTGACTTCAGTCATTCATGCGAAGACCTTGTAGTAGAATTTATGAACTTATCAGACACGGGAAAATACTTCTGGGATTTTGGGGATGGTACGGTAGATACGACTTTATCTCCTACCCATACTTTCCCAAAACAAGGAACGTATAAAGTGCGGCTAAGAGTGGAGGGCTTCTGTATGGATTCTCTTGTTCAAATGGTCCAAGTTGGATTTATTGAAGAGCGTCCTAATGATACTATAATATCTTGTTTTGCCAGGCCGGTACATTTATACCCGGATGCCAATACCCAATTCCAATACCAATGGACCCCAGGAGAATATTTGGATGATCCTACTTTACCCAATCCCTTGGCTACGGTGGATAGTACGACACGCTTCATGGTGACGATTACCAATTCTGATTTTCCGGAGTGTTTTGTGACTAGGGAAGTATTGGTAGTTGTTCCACCGGCGATTGAATTCACGTTGACCAAAGATACGATACTGTGTTATACAGATTCGCTCCAACTTCGTGTTCAAAGCGGGATGAGGCTCTCTTATGAATGGAGAGACGACCAAGGGATTTTAATTGGGAATAAAGATTCACTTTGGGTTCGTGTAGAAGGGCCCACCACATATTATGTGATCGCGACGGATACATTTGGCTGTTTTGTTAGGGATAGCGTAGTTGTTACCCCCTATTTTATAGATGTGGATATAGATGGTCCGGACTTTCTTTGTTTCAATAATGAAGGGATGATTCAAGTAGTAAATAACGGAGAAGGCACCTTTGAGTATCACTGGACTCCGGAAGATAAGATTATTGCCGGTCAGGGGAATTCTAAGGTTACGGTGAGACCGGATACAACTACCACCTTCAAAGTCGAGCTCACGAATGAGCTCGGGTGTCGTTACGAAAGGTCCTTCACAGTAGTAGTTTCTAAGGTGATGCCGCAACCGATAGCTACCGCTGATCCGGATACTATCTACCTCAAGCAGAGTTCCCAACTTGAAGTGAATGATATTTATGAGTCTTATGAATGGATTCCTGATGAAAGTCTGTCCTGTTCTAATTGTCCGGACCCAATTGCAACTCCTGAAATGACGACGACCTACAAAGTATATGTGACCAATGAGGATGGATGTGTCGATTCAGCTTTTGTGACTGTCGTGGTGATTCTACCAAAGTGTAACGAAGAAGATGTTTATGTCCCAAATGCATTTAGTCCTAATGGCGATGGGGAGAATGATGTTTGGCAGGTATTGAGCAATTTTGTTGAAGAAATAGAAGTGATAGTCTATGATAGATGGGGAGAAGAAATATTCAAATCAAATGCTTTGAATGCCTCGTGGGATGGAACCTATAAAGGGGAACATTTGGCACCGGATGTATATGGTTATCGTATAGCGGTGAAATGTGTTGATGGTCAGGAATATGTAAAATCCGGCAATATCACCTTGCTTAGGTAGATTTTTATTATATGCCAATCCGATGAGTAGTTGGCTCTTAGAGTCAGTATCTTAAATAAGTAAGGATGAGATAGTTATAAATCTGGAATCCATATCGAGTATGGGTCCACAATATTTAAGAGTTCATGAATGGCAATATGCAGTCATTAAATATTTTGAACCATTCTCTGCCAAATCATTCTCAGGTAGTTTCTCACGAGGGAATGAAGGTTTTGAGTTGAAATGTAATTTTTTTATGTAAATCTCTGTTGTGGTTATAAAAATGGTGTACCTTCGCAGTCTAAATTTTGAAATGATACATGCTAAGTAGAAGAAGTGTTAGAATTAAAGTGATTCAGCACCTTTATATGATGGATCGCGACTGTGATCTTTCGAAGGAAGACTGCATTAAAAGCTACAATCACGCGATAGAACAGGTTTTCAACTTGTATCTTTATAATCTGTATATTTTGATGCGGGTTGCAGAGATGTCAATTGAGGATAAGAAAAAACGTGATGGTAAATACATCAAGAAGGAGGAGGATCAAGCCTTTCGCGCTCGCCTATACAATAATCCGCTTATTCTTTCATTGGCTAAGAATGCTTTTTTTCAAGAGAAAATAAAGGAAAACTTCTTTGAAGAAAAAGCCAACGAGGATATCATAAAGCGCATTTACAAATCTTTTGCTCTTTCCCCATTTTATAAGGATTATGTCTATAGTGGCGACAAAATATCTGATATAGATGCTCTTTTGGAGCTATATCGCTATTGTCGAAAGGATGAGTATTTTGGGGAGATGATGGAAGATTATGCTTACCATTGGCTGGATGACAAGTCCCTAATCATAGGCGCGGTAAAAAAAGCAATCAAAGAACTCCCTGTCCAATCAGAAGACCTAAAAAAACAATATCCGGAAAAGGATAAGGTCAATGACTTTGGATTAGTACTCTTAAAAGATGCTTTAGAAAGGCAAGAAGAGGTCAATACCATTATCAAGCCGGTTGTCGAAAACTGGGAAATGGATAGGCTAGCCATTATGGATTTGATATTATTGAGACTAGGTACAATTGAGTTTCTGGGTTTCGAATCGATACATACACATGTCACAATCGTAGAATATGTGGAGCTTGCCAAGCTATATAGTACAGAGCGAAGTAAGAAGTTTGTCAATGGAGTCTTGGATAAAGTTTTAAATGTACTTGAGGAGAAAGGGGAAATTACCAAAGTCATGAAAAATGCTTAACACCCTTTTTTATCTATACTGAACAGCTATTAATTTATTCACGTATTTTTCATACAGGCGATATCTTAAGGTCTGAGTAGATATAGCAATGCCAGAAAGTTTATTTGTAAAGTGCCAGTTAGCTTTGAAACAATTGGGATGGATATAGTTTAAAGATTTTTGTGGATACGAATCCGCCCATTTTTATTCTACGACACAGCTTGATGTCGTTGAGGGCTGCCCTAAAGTATTGAATAGTTATCCGTTATATGCAAGAATCAAAGAGATTCTTTATGATTTTCTTGTAATGCAGGGGTAGGATTCGTACCTTTACGCTTCCAATCAACCTGATGCTATGCAAAGAAAACCGATGACCAACCTTTGCGTATGGATTATTACGCTATTTCTATTGAATAGTGCACATGCGCAGTACACTGAATATTCATTGACCGCTCAATCGTATGATTTTACAAGGACATTGTCTGAGTGGAACCCAATGAATCCAAATTTGACCTTTCCGAACACCCTAGGAATTGGTTACACCAAGCAATTGACACCCTTTCTCGCGTACTTTATCCCTATACAACTGGGAAAGGTCAGCTATAGGGAGGACAGATTAAATCCAGGCATTGACAAATGGATCTTTGATGGTGATCTTACTGTCCAACTCGAAATGTTTAATCACAGTCGATGGTTGAGTCCTTTTTTGTGGTCCGGGATAGGCGGGTATTATGTATATGATGCTCCAAGCGGAGAGGGATTTTTGGCCAAGATACCTGTAGGTGTAGGGCTCAATGCTAAGTTGTATAATCGGATTTTCATACAGTTTACTACGTCTTACAACAGAAATATCACCAAGAATAGGGGGTATTTTAATTATGGTCTAGGACTCAAATATGTGTTTGGACAAGGAATACCTAAGAAAATCATTCCGGTACCTGTACATATTGCATCGGATGAAGATGCGGATGGTATTCCGGACGAGGACGACCGTTGTCCGAATATTGCAGGTATTGCAGCCTTTGAAGGATGTCCGGATTCAGACGGTGATCTTATTCCTGATTATTTAGACGAATGTCCGGATGTTGCAGGTATTGAAGCCAATAATGGTTGCCCCTTGCATACTTTTAAAGAGGATATAGTAGAGGGCGACACACCTTTAGCTAACAACGATAAACCGTTGGCCGATAATTCCGAAGAAATGGTGGTTGAAGACCGAGATAAAGATGGTATTCCCGACCAGTTGGATGAATGCCCCGATATCTTCGGTATCGAAAGTAATAATGGTTGCCCCGATACAGATACAGATGGTGATGGAGTTCCGGATGCACGAGATCGATGTCCCGATATATATGGATCTGTCTTTGCGAATGGATGTCCGGAAGACTCAATTATTCATGAGGTAGATTCTAATCCTCTTATTTCTGCTAACCGACAGGCAAAAGAAGAAGGGGGGCATGCTGAACCATTGGGTTCTCAGAGACAAATTTTAGATAACCACAGTGAAAAATTAAATCCTCGTAATAAAGATAAAATATTAGAGAATGAACATGCAGCCCTGGATTCATCCCCTGAGAATGTCGTAACTGAAAGGTCAACTCTTACGGACACAATTCCTTCTTCTTCAGGTGAAGTGAAAAAGAAAAAAGTTCCAGCCAATAAGGGCATTGCTAATATAGTAAGGAAGGAGGATCCATCTCTTGATTCTTTGGCTTCCCATCGTCTTGGATATCAGAAAAGGGATACCCCGCGTGCCCCTTCGGCTGCAGAAGTATCCACTAAAGGGAGGATACCACGTGGTGATCATCTTAAAAAACCCATACACTTCGATACGCTTCACCAGCAAGTTATAATTCGAGATACCATCATTAAGCATATCGTCGTTTTCGACACGATTATCAGGACATTCGTCAAACGGGATACGAATTACATAGGATATGAAAAGGGGAAAGGGCAGGCATCTGTTCCTCCTCCTTCCTCAAATCTAAAGGCAAGGACGCCCCCCAAGGACGATGCACCAACAGATAGCGCTCCTTCATCAGCAGAGGCGAAGTCTGTTATCAAGCATAAAGCAGTAAAATCACCGGTTACTACGTCGCAGATAGATACTAAAAAAGTCACTCAGGTAAGCGACCATGCTCAAATAATGGAGGAATTGACTCTACGTTTTCCTTATAAGATTGGTGCATTACAACCATTGCATATTAGACAGCTGGAAGGTTTTGTCAGATCATTAAGGGCGCACCCTGAGTATATGGTTTCAATTGAAGGAGGAGCCAATGACTATTCAGTTTCCACCGTTAACCGAAAGCTAGCTTTAAAGCGAGCTAAAGCCATATCCAAATACTTGGAGATTCGCCACATTGATCCTAGCCGTATACGAATATATTCTGCAGTAGACTCAGGCATCTCCACCTCCCGAACAGCACAGATACGATTGATGAAATAAGTTTTTGGAAAGTGAAGTGGGGGGGATTTGTTCCTGAAATATTCACGTGGTCTTCCACTTTTTGATTTAGTTTGAAAGATGCCTCACACATAGGTTTTAGTAAGGAGCTTTACCGTGTAACTTACCCTTATGCTAATATTCTTCAATGAGAATAGGAGGGCACTCTTAAGTGAGGTAATTTATCCCAAAAACCATCCTATTTACACCCTAATGTAAGTAAACTCTTAGTTAATCAGTTGGAACTTAGGTGTTCATATGAGTTATTAACATCATGTGTATAACTTTTTTTTATATTATGATAAAAATTAATTTATTTTGCACCGTGATACGATTCTCTAGGAAGCTTTTATCGTGTTTTCGTAAACACATAGAAGAAGCCTTCCGGCCGTGAAATGTGTGAAATCGAACTATGTCCTGATAAAATAGCATCAACAACATCAACAACATCAACATATAAATACAGCTATCCTATGCCAAAATTTACAGAACCCATACTTCAAGAGAATCCCAATCGCTTTGTTATTTTTCCTATCCAGCACGATGATATCTGGCAATTCTATAAGAAGCAAGAGGCTTCTTTTTGGACTGCCGAGGAGATAGATTTGCATC
>JALSTN010000122.1 GCA_026983735.1 Saprospiraceae bacterium
AGGGTATAATCTAAAGCACCGTAACCATCACCACGACTACATCCATCCTGAACTACAAAATTAGTTACTACCCTATGAAAGGATTTGCCATCAAAAAAATGGTCTTTTGCTAAATTTGCAAAATTAAGAACTGTGGCAGGCGCCCTATCTCCCATTAACCTTAGCACCATGTCACCTTTTTCTGTCTTGACCTTTACCTTTAATGTATCCGGCAAGTCTAAGAAACTCGACCAGTCCATCGGGTGATTAAAATCTGGTTTTCTAGGACGGAAGGCTACCCCTTTAAGATGGGATATCACCCGATTTAGAATATTGTACGTCTCAATGGTTTGGGGTAAAGGAAGCTTCTTAAGCAGAGAATCTAAATAGCTAAAATCCTCTCCTTTCGCATTAAAATTATATTTTTCATACTCAAACACGGGCGACAATTCAGCGATTACACCGGGGTCCCCCTTCTTTAGTGCAGTGTGAATCTCCTTGAGTATCGCTCGCCGGTGCCATCCTGCAACACCCTGATATACCATCTCAAACTTTTCAGACTCAAAAATTTTTTTGAGCGCGCTTGCTGCAGCTGTCCGAACTGCGTAATGCTCATCTACCAAACCCTTATCTATGACAACACGGTAATTTTTAGGGTCTTCTCCCATCGATCTAATTATCTGTGATCGCACATAAGGATCCTTTTCTTTAAGGAGCCATTTGTACAACCTATACCGAATGCCTCCAAAGGATAAAACATAATAAAAAGGCAAATGCTTAGCGGCAGCGGCAAATAATCTAGCGCGAACATATGCAGAATAGGAAGTATCTTGCGCCCATTCCTTATAATCTGTAGCATGATCGGGTATCCCATTGTCATAAAAATAATCTGCAGCAGTATTGGCTAAATGCTCATTCTGTGACTTCAATAAGGGAGAAACAACACTACCACATACTTCTTCATTATAATTCCCCAAGGCTCTAATAACATTGCAACGCACTCTATAATCTTGGTCTAATTCTAAATCCCTGAATAGGACAACTCGGGCGCTCTCTGATCGGGTCTTACCTAGTGCAATAGCCAGATTCATTTTAATTTCAGGATTCTTCTGACTTTTAAATGCCCTGATAAGATTGGAGGTAAATGGGTTAAGATTGATTCCACTTGCCCGATACAAATACTGAGCAGCTATCCACTGGACCGACGGAGGGTAAACGGAAGATTTTAGGAATTCTATCATTCTCTTGGTGCCCGATTCATCTACCATACCCCTAAGTGCAAACCTATATATTCCCCAAGCTTGTCCTTCCAGAAGCTTTATATCCGAAGGCAAATAGCTTTTAACTGTAGCCATATTTATCAAGCTTTTCTTTCGCCCTATCTTACCAACAGCTTCCAGAATATATCGATTGGTCTCGTCATAAGCTCCGGTTGAGTCCGTCGAACGAAAAGACCCTATCAAAGGCTCTTCAGCACGAATACTCCCCAATTGGCCCAGTGCTATTACTGCTGCTCTTCGAACTGAATCTACCGGATCCCTTAATAAACTAATGATACTGTCAATATTGGAACTATCTTGGATCGAGGCGAAAGAAAGTACACTCAAATATCTATAAGTTGCATCCGGATGGTGAAAATAACGTATCAGGCTATCTGCCTGTCGGCGGTCTTTTAAGTCATAAATATGCCTCTGTAAAGAATCTCTCCATGTTAGGGATATATCCATCAGATTTTCTTCTTCCTTTGGCACACAACGCATCAAAGACAACCCCACTAAAATAAAAACTCCCCAACTGATAATTTTAAACATACTTTCTTCAAATCATTTTCATTCCCTTAAAAAGTTCTGCTTATAAACACTGACAAAAAGTAAGCGGATAGGCAGCGCATCAACCTCTCTCCAGTCCATTCATAAGCGCCTCGACAAAGGTAGTCATATTGTTTAAATTTTCAGATAATATTTTGCTCTCTTCAAAACATCTTAAAAAAGGGCTATTGCTCCATGCAAAAGTAAGCCAAAAGACCCACTAGAGAATAATGTATAGCATAATCGTCACCATTTCATACCCTATACAAACTCGCTGTCTTATTTCATTGAATAAACTAACTCAAAAGGAGGAAGCCATAAAGATACTATTGAATCTCCTCATCGTCCAAGTCTCCTTCCTCCAGTTCGTCCTGATCCATCATCTCATCATCCCCATTAATATCACCATTGATCATCTCTAGCTTCTTTTGCTTGTATTTGGCACAATCTATCTCTATATCTAGGTGGGCGGGTCGTAAAAATCTAGCCTTTCTATCAAAGTCAACCGATTTATCTTCCGTAATGCTTTTCATAAAATCAGCGAAAAATGGACGAGCATTCATGAATCCCTGGCCTTCTTGTAGGTTGAGCCAATGGATCCATTTATCCTCTCCTCCTACCCATGTCCCAACCACCAAATCAGGGGTGATCCCCATAAACCAGCTATCGACATAATCATTAGTAGTCCCTGTCTTGCCCCCAAACTCACAAGTAATCCCGGGGAATCTGCTGCTATAGCTCTTGACATTATTCATGAGCATATCCACCATCACATAGTTGTATTGGGGGTTGATAGCAGTATTGTGGTATTCGGTAGATTGATAAATCACTTGGCCATTTTTATCTACAATTTTCTTTACGAAATAGGGCCTGGAATACACCCCATTGTTTGCGAATGTAGTGTAAGCCCCTGCCATTTCCTGAACCTTCAAGTCTGCTGCCCCCAAGCATATAGAGGGAACACGAGGAATAACATGTCGCCCGTTGGGGTAACGAAGGGTAGAATCTATACCCATATTGTGTAGTAGTCCGAGGACAGGGGCGACACTTCCTATCTCTATCATCAGTCGAACGGAAATACTATTTTTACTATACAACAATCCTTGATAGAGATTGTAATTGGTGTGCAAGAATTTACCATTGGCATTTTGGGGTGCCCAAGGCTTGGGCATTCTAAAATTCGGGTCATTGGCTGGGATGATATATTGTTTATCTTCAAATTCCTGACAAGGAGACAACCCCTGCAGAGCTATGGCTGTCGTATAAATAAAGGGTTTGAAGGTAGACCCCACTTGGCGGCGAACACCCGTATGATCTACTTTAAACCATTTAAAATCAACTCCGCCTACCCACATTTTAACTTCCCCCGTTCGAGGGTCTATTCCCAAGGATCCGATTTGAAGAATATTGCGGTGATACTTGATGGAATCCAGGGGAGTCATCTCTACTATTTTCTCCCCTTTATCGTTATAGGCAAAGACTTTCATCTTGAATCGGGTATGAAATTGTTTTTTAATCGCCGGTTCAAACTTTACGTATTTACCTTTGATTTTAGGCCACAAGGAAGAGGATAGTACGGCGAGATATCGCCCTTTCAGTTCCTTAGAAATAAGCTTATCCCTAACCAGTTTATTCAAGTATCCTTTGGATTTCTCATGCTTAATCAATCTCTTAATTAATCGGGCACTAAGCTGAACTGGCCCGATTTCATCCTTGAGGGCACCTTGAATCTTACCAAAATAACGATCCCATAAACGCTGGTATCTATCGGATTCTCTAATGAGTCTATTCAATGTCGCACTTCTGATTTTTTTCTCTTCCGGTGTGGCTTTATACGTCCAAGGATCCCTCCCCCCCCAATGTCGATCAAAGCGTTTTTGGACCCATTTCATATGCTTCCACATATCTGCCTCTGCATGTTTTTGCATCTTGAGATCTATGGTAGTATAAATCTTTAACCCGTCTCTATAAATATCGTATTTCTCACCATTTGGCTTCAAATATTCCTCGTGAGATAACAGGTCTTTCAACCACTTCGTGAGCTCCCTTCTAAAATAGGGGGCCGGACCTTCCGTATGTGCTTCCCTCATAAAATGAGACATGTCCAGGGTATCTGCAGCCAATTGCTCAAACTGCTTTTTATCTATCTTTCCCGCTTTGCGCATTTGTCTCAAAACGATATTTCTTCGATGCCTAGCGCGCTCAGGAAATTTCTTTGGACTGTAATAGTAGGGGTTTTTCAACATGCCTACCAGCATAGCTGACTCCGGAATACTGAGGTCTTTTTGATCCTTGCCGAAATAGGTTTGGGCTGCTGCTTGAACACCATCTGCTCCGTACAAAAAGTCAAATTGATTGAGATACATGGCCAATATCTCCTCCTTGGTATATCTCTTATTGAGTTTTATAGCGATGAGCCATTCTTTGAATTTAGTACGTGCGATTTGAAATGCTTTATACAAGGAAGATCGCCCGCGTAGGTTGGGTCTTTTAAATAGTAATTTGGCCAATTGCTGATCGATCGTACTTCCTCCGCCTTGCCCATGTTGTTGAAAAATAATCGTCTTAAACAATACTCGCCCCAAACCCCAAAAATCAATGCCTGAATGGGAATAATATCGAGCATCCTCGGTAGATATTAACGCATCTACAAGATGGGGATTTAAGTCTTTGAAACGAACACTTTCCCTGTTCTCCACAAAATATTTTCCAAAAGGAATCTCCTTGCGACTATAAACGATACTGGCCTGATGAATCTCTGGATTCTCTAACTGTTCAAAAGTTGGCAAATTATCAAACAGCAATAAAAAAAAGATCAAAATGGTAACTAAAATCCCTAGTCCAAACAAGATCCACAATGCCCTAATTACTTTTTTCTTCCAAATGGGGACATCCCCTTTATTTTTCCAAAACACCATCTATAAATTATTGTCTTTTGATTCTTCGATTACTTCAAATTATAATTTGCCTACCTCCGGTAAATATGACCATTGATTCGACGATAAAACACACTGCGGACTCTCCTTAAATCTATCTAATTACCACCAAGGACACTATTATCAATAGATTAACGTATGTTTTTAGCCATATCTTACTACAAAGATACAATATATGTGACATTCCTACTTGGATTTTAAATTATCTCCTAAAACATATCCTTGTAGAATGGCATATAAAACTGACTGACTGACATTCAAAAACTACGTCTAATCTCAAAAAATATTCAAAAAGAGTTCGCTAATCCACGTTTACCTCCTCATTCCATAAGTAAAAAGAGCGGGGGAAGCTGGGAAGAAGAATCCCTCTCAAATTAATATTATTCCTTATTTTCTTGTATGAAATTGTAGGCAATTGACTACTTTTGCTCCTACAAAAACCATGAACAAATGCGTCACATCACAATTCTTTCACTCATTTTGACCTTGCTGGTCTCTTGCAATTCGGATTCTAAAACAGATGCGGACACAAAGGCCCCAGGCAAATTAATTAAGAAAACACCGCAAGGCAAAGAGTATTCAAAGCTCCCTTCTGATACCCTGCAATACCTCTATGCCAATGTTGATGAGATCGATCTTATCGCATATTCTGCTCCGTTGAGTATGAACTTTGCCAAGGCAAACAGTGTGCGCTACATTCTCCAGCTCATGAATAGCAAACCCGTGGTTCTGGACAATAGTTGTAAAGCTAATGGACACCTTGTACTCACCGGACAAGGGGATGTTCTCGCTGAAGCAGATTTGTATTTTCACAATGGTTGTAATGCAGTGGCATTTGTAAAAAACAACAAAATCACCTATGTCAATGAGCTTTCACAGGTGGGAATAGACTTCTTCAAACGTTTTATCCCTGAAAAACAAAAAACCTACACGGAAGAGGATATTGAAAAGCTAAAAAAAGAATATCAGAGTCAAGGTCAACCTACTGATAAAACAGACAAAGTACCTGCTCCCAAAACCCCGGAAAAACAAGCTACTAAGTAGTCGAAATGCGCCGATCGGAAACAGCTGCCGTCTTGGATCTGGGGACCAATACTTTCCATCTAATCATCGCAGAGAAATCAGCTGTCGAATATACCGTTCTACATCACGAAAAACAATTTGTCCACCTTGGGAAAGAAGGCTTGGGACACCTGTCCGATCCAGCTATTCAACGAGCGATGAAAACGCTCTTTGATTTCCATTCTAAGGTCAAGACCTACGCCCCTCAAAAGCTAAAAATCGTATCTACTGCAGCCTTGAGACGCGCAGACAATGCCTCCTTTTTTCTACAGAAAATCAAAGAAGAACTGGGATGGGATGTAGACATTATCTCCGGTGATGAGGAAGCTCGACTGATCCACCTCGGAGTCGTACATACCTTAGAAAATCTCCCGGATGAGTTTATCATTATGGATATCGGAGGCGGAAGCACTGAATTTATCCATTCAAAAAATAAACAAATTCTTTGGAAATACTCCTTTGATTTAGGTGTAGCAGTCTTGTCACCATTTCATACCAAAGACCCGATTACTACTTTCGAAAAAAAGTCCTTATTCGGCTTCCTGCAAGAGCGACTTCAACCCTTGCTCCAGTATATCCAAAACATAAAGTCCCCTGTGGCTTTAGTCGGGGCCTCCGGCTCCTTCAATACACTACGCTCGATGACGAATACAACCTCCAGACAAATTTCCATCGAGAATTTTGAAGTCCTCCGGAAAAGTTTATGCCATTCAACACTCCAACAGCGCATGCAAATGAAAGGGCTCCCCAACGCGAGAGCAGGGTATATAGTGACGGCTTGCCTTTTAATTGACTTTGTCCTAGATGTCTTACAGAGCTCCTGTATTTTCGTCAGTCCGGCGGCCCTAAAAGAAGGGATATTGTGGGAATTATTTCACTCTTCTAAGAGTAACTAGAGATTATGATCATAATCATTAACTTTACATTTTGTTGGATTGGTCGATAATTTACAATATTAAATATCATGAATTTAAAAAACATTGCCACAATTGTCATAATACTATGGTATACTACAACCTCTTTCAGCCAATGGAATATAATAGATGGTATATCCGGACAATGGCAGCCTCTTACCTCTATCAACACAAGCATCTCGAGATATAATACACTTCATCCTGAGCTCATAAAACCCCTCTCTCCGATGCACCTCAGTCCTTCTCTGGATTTCGGAGTATCTTACACTCGATTCTCTCTATCAAATGAAGTAATCTACCACTATTCTCTGCAATCCAGTAATGGACTCAGTGTATTACAGGGAAACGGGGGAAGTAAAAAAATTAAATTAACCCATACCGTTCATTCTATAAGCTGGATGATCCATTCCAATTTTCAAAAGTGGGCAGTGGGGACGGGTATACAATACGGGAGAATTGTATATGAGTGGAAAAACGAGACGCAAAACAACCGTCCCCCTCCCTATTTAACCGGCCTCAACCAATGGTGGATGAGAGCAGATATACGATACCGGCTTTTCAACACTGGTTATCTAAACGTTTCTCTAAGTCCCTTTTTTAACTATCCTATTCAAAGTTACTCTACCGAGGCCATTACAGATGCTCTTGGAGTTCAACCCACTGCCTCCGAAAAAGAGTTTATTTATGGCATAAGCTTATTCTTTGCCAACGGACCCCAAGAATAAATCTGGCAATGGGGATTACTTCTTTAAAATGCCCTATTACCCACTGGCAGATAACGGCCTTAAGGTTTTTATTTATAAAAAAAATAAAATAATACCCTGTATATTCGTACAAAGTTCTATCTTTGCAGTCCAAATCTAAATAACTATTTATTATGGCTAATATTAAAGGTGCTAAGAAAAGAATGAGGCAAAACGAAAAGAAACGTTTGCACAATCATTTTTATGCCAAGAGGACGCGTTCTTTCATTCGCCGACTTAGAGAGATGTCCAACAAAGAGGAAGCGCAAAAATTTCTTCCTGTAGTAATCAGTGAAATTGACAAACTCGCAAAGAGACATATATGGCACGCTAACAAAGCAGGCAACTTAAAGGGAAAATTAACTAAGTTCGTAAACAGCTTAGGATAAAATTTAATATTTGGAACAATTGCATTAACATGTGAAAGCCCTCCCGTAGGGCTTTTTTTATTGTATTTACCCCATCTTTTTGTAGTGCCTTAACGCTCCTCCCCTGCAATCCTACAGCTGCTCACCTAACCTAAGGAGCCATCTAAGCCGCACAATTAAAAATCAATCTACAACCCCAATCCGTTGGGATCGAAGAATCGTTATGATCAATAGATCGGCTCTTATTTCACCCCTGTGGAGTATCCATTTATCCATTATTTCCGGTAATTCATCTAATTCTATACCTTCGATTATCTCGTTTAATTATATTTGCATATTCTCTACATTAATAGTATGCAATCATGGCCATTAAAAACCCTATTATTTTACTTTCTTTGGTATTGTCTATAGCCGCTTCATGCACAGGGCCTAAGCGCATTCTCAAATATGACCCCTCTATCTACCCTCAGCCGGTGGATACACGGACTAGGACCATAACGTTTCAGACTAAGAAGACGTATTCCTTTGCCTCCGGCGTCTTCTTTGACAATCAGTTTGATGGTGCCCGGTTGAATCGAGTAACCTCCGTAAATGACACAGCATATACAGTACTCATCACTCCTGAAAATGAGCCGATCAACTATTCCCCTTACTATGCCTTCAAAGTGTGGAAAAATACTCCCGGAACGATAACCGTGCGCTTGACTTACCCTCCAAAATACCACCACAGATATGTCCCGAAAATGAGTTCAGAAGGTATGAAATGGCACCCTATTGACTCTCTGAATTACACTGTATCAGCAGATACAAACTCTGCTTTACTCAGAGTATTTATCCCAAGAAATGACACAATATGGATAGCCGCTCAAGAACTAAAAACCTCTAAAATGACCGCCCAATGGGTACAACAAAAAGCTAAGAATCCTAGAGTGTCGGTACAAAAAATTGGAAAAAGCACTTTGGGCAGACCCTTATGGTTTATGAATATTGGGACACCGGATGATGCGCACAAGGACATTATCGTAGTACTCACTCGCCAACATCCACCAGAAGTAAGCGGGCATCTGGCATTTGATGCATTTATCGATGAAATGCTAGTAGAAAATAGAAGAAATGAAGATTTCTTTAAACAATATCAACTGTGGGTTTTCCCAATGATGAATCCTGATGGTGTAGATTTGGGGCATTGGAGACATAATGCAGGGGGGATTGACCTCAACAGAGACTGGGCGTATTATCATCAGCCGGAAACTCGAGCGGTCACCCGTTTTATAATTAACCGCGCTAAAAAGAAAAAGGCCAATGTCGTATTAGGACTCGACTTCCACTCCACCCAACACGACATCTATTACACTTTCCCTGATTCACTCGATCGAAAACTCAGATATTTTAACCACTATTGGATTCAGGGGATTGATGAATCCCTTCCCCCATATCCTAGTGTTACAGAACCCTATGACATTAACTCCCCGATTTCTAAAGCTTGGTTTCTCTTGCAATTTGGTGCAGAATCTATTACTTTTGAAATAGGAGATGAGACTCCTAGAGACTTTATACAGATGAAAGGCCGTAATGCCGCTCGAGAATTGACTAAACTACTTATTAACAATTCAAACCGATGTAAAAGGGTAAAATAGTTTTCATACGACTTAATTAAAAAGAGAAGCCCTGTCATTTTATATACATCCATAATATGTTTTCTCCAATGAAAAATTGAAATAAATGAATATTAATGCAAATCGCTTAAGGCTACAACAATGGTAAACTCTTCGCAGCAAAACTATCATTCGTGATAATGCATCCAACTACTAACTTTGTTGCATCATTAAAAAAACATCATGGGAGAAAGATGCACTTCCTCCGACACAGAAATCTTATAACACATTTATCACTATATAAAATAATTCATCTATGAAAAAGTTATTTACCTCATTTTTCTTATTTCTAGTCTTTTTACTTCCTCTTCATGCACAATCCACCTCATTTATGAATGGAAATGTGGAAGTATCACAAGCACAGTCACTCATCCACCAACTTACCCATCAGAGTGGAATTCCTCTAAGAGGAAATGTTTTTACTACAGGAGACTCCATGAGATTTCACTCTATCGTTCAGGGAGTATTGCAAGACAGCAATGATATCGGAATCGCCGCAGGAATCATGGATGCAAGGGATGCGCGATGGTCTGACGCCCTCAACAATAAGGCGGTTTCTCCAACCGCAAAAATGGACCGAAATTTTGTTTTAGGGATAGGAAGTAATACTAAGAGTATAACCTCTGCTGCTATTCTCTTACTGATGGAAGACGGAAAACTTACACTGGAAGATCCCCTGAGCAAGTGGCTGCCAACCTATCCAAATGTAGATCCGGATATAACAATTAGACAATGCTTACAAATGACAAGTGGCATTTTTAATTTTACGGACAACTCCAAATTTTTTGCAGCTATTTCGGCCAATCCCACAAAAATCTGGACACCTGATGAAGTGCTTACTACCTTTGTAGATAAAGCTGTTTTTCCAAAAGGAACTTCATGGCAATACTCCAACACCAATTATGTACTACTAGGATTAATCATCGAGAAAGCTTCTGGCATGTCCTATCAGCAATTCGTCCGACAACGTATTATTGAGCCACTTGGACTATCAAGTATGTCTTTTTACCCACTTGAGAATCCCACAGCTTCAATGGCACACCCTTGGGCTGATATCAACAACGACGGTAAACCCGATGATTTGACCTCTATCGGGTTTTCATTAAAATCATTTTTTAGTTCTGCAGGGGCTGCCGGGGCTTACTTAGCAACACCACAGGATTTAGCGAGATGGAATTATGCACTTTTTAGCGGAAAGTTGTTGAAACCTGAGACCTTGGATGAAATGAAAAAGGAATACAAACTCAATGCCCAAACGGGGTATGGATTGGGTATTCTTGTACTCCATACTCCAGCCGGAGATTTATTTGGGCACAATGGTAGTATTATATATCAGTCACTTGTATATTATCAACCGGACTTGGGTGTTTCTATTTCTGCCATCGTTAATAACATTCATGATGGAGGCTCCCTCGTCCCTACGTTCAATGGTCTGCTCAATGGCTATTTTTCCATAATTACCAGTTCCAGTAACCCAATTGAAGAAAGATTGCTTGTACCTTCTCCTTTCCATTCAGACCTATACATACAATCAAAAAACTCCATGGCATTTAAGATTAACATATTGGATTTATCCAGTGGGAAAACCATATATAGAAGCCCGGTTTATATAAAAGATCAAATTCACCTAAATACTTCTTCTTGGAGAGATGGACTATATATTTTAGAAGTAATGGAAGAGAATGGGGGCACCTTTCAAAAAAAGATTCTAAAACTAAGTCGATAGAAAATCGAATGCTTCTACAAATAAAAAAGCCTAAGAACGATGTTCTTAGGCTTTTTCTATTACAAGTGAGGAACAAACGTTTATTCTTCTTCCTCTTTTTTAGTCTCTGTAGTAGTAGTTGTTGTTGCCACTGCAGCACTTCCACTTTTCTTACGTCCTCTCCTTCTGGTTTTCTTTTTACCGCTCTCAGCAGGAGTAGACAAGAGTAATTCATTAAAGTCAACTAATTCTATCATTGCCATTTCAGCTCCATCCCCTTGTCTAAAACCTGTCTTAATCACCCTGGTATAACCTCCGGGTCTATCAGCTACTTTATCCGCAATAACATTAAACAATTCATTGGTCGCTTCTTTATTTTGAAGATATGAAAAGACAATGCGACGATTGTGTTGGCTATTTACCTTTGAACGAGTTATAATCGGCTCGATAAAAGGACGCAAAGCCTTAGCCTTGGCTAAAGTAGTAAATATTCTTTTGTGGGTAATTAGCGCAATCGAAAGATTGGTCAACAAAGCCTTACGATGGGCCTTTTTTCTACCCAGGTGGTTAAACTTCTTCCTGTGTCTCATGATACAATTTTTTAACTTCGCAACACACTACGGTTATTGCAATTATTGATTAATGGTTATCTTCTAACTTATATTTAGATAAATCCATGCCAAAAGTCAATCCTTTCTCAGTCAGTAGTTCTTCGATCTCAACGAGAGATTTTTTTCCGAAGTTTCTAAACTTCAGCAATTCATGCGTTTCAAACTGAACTAAATCCGCAAGTGAATTTATTTTGGCAGCTTTCAAACAATTATAGGCCCTTACGGAGAGCTCCATATCATCGAGATTAGTTTTAAGCAATTTGCGCATATGCAACATGTGCTCATCAACTTCCTCTTCGCCTTTAGATGTTCCGTCATCAAATGCTATACGCTCATCCGTGATAAATATCAGATGTTCTATCATTATCCTGGCTGCTTGCTTTACAGCATCTTCAGGTTTAATCGTGCCATCCGTCTGCACAACTAAAACCAACTTTTCATAATCAGTTCGTTGTCCAACACGTGAATTAGACACGTTATAAGATACATTTTTTACCGGCGTGTAAATAGCATCAATGGGAATAACTCCAATCGGTGCATTGGTATCCACTTGCTCATCAGCAGGAACATATCCACGCCCTTTAGTGATGGTTAACTCCATCTCAAGACTAACAAATGGCTCCATTTCGCAGACCAACAAATCAGGATTGGTTACTTCAAAAACATTAGTAAACTTATTAATATCCCCGGCTACAAACTCGTTCTTACCGGTAATAGTCAGATATATCTTCTCCTCCTCTGAATTCAAATCCGGATTTACAGGTTTAAATCGAACTTGCTTAAGATTAAGGATGATATCCACTACATCTTCGGTTACTCCTATAATAGTAGAGAATTCATGGTCAACACCCGCAATCCGAATGGAAGAAATCGCCCACCCTTCAAGGGAGGACAACAGAATTCTTCGCAGAGAATTTCCAATAGTTTGCCCAAACCCCGGCTCAAGCGGATTAAACTCAAACTCGCCTTCAAATTCATTCCCCTTCTTAAGTAATATCTTATTTGGTTTTTGAAAGGTCAATATGCTGCTCATACCCTGTTTAACTTTTATAAATGAAAATAAAAATAGTTCTCCCCGGATGCACCCCCAAAGGAAAACCAATTTAAAATTTAATTACTTAGAGTACAATTCAATAATCAACTGCTCATTGATCGGTTCGGGGACCTGATCTCTTTTTGGATACTCTAGGAACGTTCCCTCTTGTGTATCTGCATTCCACTCCAACCATGGAAATTTACGTACGTCATTATTGGCTGCAATACTGGTGCGAATTACTTCAAGATTTTTTGATTTACCCCGTACACTTATTATATCACCAGGGCGTAAAGAATATGAAGGAATATTTGTAACAATGCCATTCACCATAATGTGTCGGTGTGAAACGAGCTGTCTAGCGCCTCGTCGCGTGGGTGCAATACCCATTCTGTACACGGTATTGTCTAGGCGAGCTTCTAAAAGCTGGAACAATACTTCACCTGTTACCCCATCTTTTCGGGAAGCCTTTTCAAAGGTATTGCGAAACTGTCTTTCTAAAATACCGTATGTATATTTAGCTTTTTGCTTTTCCATTAATTGAAGTCCATAGTTGGACTTCTGTTTACGTCTTCTTTTGTTCCCGTGTTGTCCAGGTACATATTTTTTACGCTCAAATGCCTTGTCATACCCAAAAATAGGTTGTCCAAAAGCTCTTGATTTTTTTGATGTAGGTCCTGTATATCTAGCCATGAAATATTGCTGTTTTCTTCTTACTTAAAAATATTAATAAATTAAACACGACGTTTTTTAGGAGGACGACATCCATTATGAGGTAATGGCGTAACGTCTACAATCTTAGAAACTCGTATGCCCGATTGGTCAATTGCACGTATAGCAGCTTCTCGTCCACTTCCCGGTCCTTTGACTAAGACCTCAGCAGTTCGCAATCCAGCGTCATGAGCTACATTAGCGGCATCCTGTGCAGCTACCTGCGCAGCATAGGGCGTATTCTTTTTAGATCCTCTAAAACCCATTTTACCGGCAGAAGACCAAGATATAACTTGGCCCGCCTTATTGGTTATGGATATAATAATATTATTAAAGGAGGACTTGATATACACCTTTCCTTCCGGTTCTACCTTTACATTCCTCTTTTTAACTCTTCTTGATTTAGCCATAGTTCCTTACAGTATTCTACTCTATTTAATTATTTAACAGCCTTCTTTTTGTTAGCTACAGTTTTCTTCCTTCCCTTTCTGGTTCTGGCATTGGTCTTGGTTTTTTGACCTCGGACAGGGAGTCCTTTTCGATGTCTTATACCACGATAACAACCGATATCCATTAATCTCTTAATGTTCATCTGAACTTCTGATCGAAGTTCACCTTCGACCTTAATATTATTCTGGATATATCCGGAAATAAACTTTACGTTATCATCCGTCCAGTCTTGTACCTTTGTGTCTTCACTGACTCCGGCCTTTTCCAAAATGAATTTAGCGGTTGAAGGTCCAACTCCATAAATATACGTTAAACCAACTACCCCACGTTTTCTTCTGGGTAAATCAACACCTGCAATTCTTGCCATATCTAATTCGTTCTATATTATCCTTGTCTTTGTTTAAATCTTGGGTTCTTCTTGTTAATCACGTAGAGTTTCCCCTTTCGCCTTACGATCTTACAATCGGCTGACCTTTTCTTTATCGAAGCTTTAACTTTCATCTGTTTGTAATTTATTCTTCTAACTGAGGGATATTTAACCTCCCTAAATCTTCACTAATGCTAATATATTAAGGAATTTCATATGAAATGTCACCTATTTATATCTATATGTTATTCTCCCCCTAGACAAATCATATGGAGAGATCTCAACCGAAACTTTATCCCCTGGCAAAATACGAATATAATTCATACGCATTTTCCCGGATATAGTGGCAATGATCACATGTTCATTCTCCAACTTTACCCGAAACATTGCATTCGACAGCGCTTCTACGATTACGCCGTCCTGCTTTATTAACTGTTGTTTCGCCATGCCTTTAATTTTCGGAGTGCAAATATCCGATAATTTTCCTAAATATCAATAAGATTTGAATTATTTTTCACCTTATCTTCAATTATTTGATGATTAGACAAAATGTCCGGTCCTTTTTGTCTAATTGCAATAGAATGCTCATAATGCGCCGAGGGCAATCCATCTCTCGTCAAAATAGACCAACCGTCTTCGTGTTGCCTCACTTTCTTAGTTCCCATATTAATCATGGGCTCTATCGCAATGGTCATTCCCTCCTTGAGCTTTAATCCCCTCCCCCTTCTTCCAAAGTTGGGAATCTCCGGAGGTTCATGCAGGGCCCTTCCAACTCCGTGACCTACGAGTGCACGTACTACTCCATAACCATGTTGTCGCTCCGTGTAATCCTGTATGGCATGACCTATATCTCCAACTCGATTGCCAACCCTAGCTTGCTCTATTCCATAGCTCAAACTTTGTTTTGTTACTTTCAATAATTTCAAAGTTTCTTCTTTGACCTCCTTTAAGGCA
>JALSTN010000123.1 GCA_026983735.1 Saprospiraceae bacterium
ACTTTATCATGTGTAGTTACCGCTTCTCTATCCTCTACCTTTTTGACAATTCTACCGAAGGTTTTATTGTTTACGTCTTCTAAGGCCTCTTGGCTATCATCAAACCAATACATACATGTCACCACGATATCCGGTGGCGCTACAACGGAAGGTACTGATTTATCCTGCACCTCTACCTCTACCATACAGTCAGAGAAATGACCTTTTAGATTGCCTGTACTCATTCTAGTCGGAGATACGGGGCCACTTCCGGGATCCACATCAAACACTCTGAAGACAACCATTATGTTTTTGCCTCCATCTTCGCAACAGAATTTGACGTAATCATCAAAAAACACTTGATTTCCAGCATGAGCGGGAGAATCGTCACCATCCGCTCCGCTACATGCTACTTGATTATCCATAAAGGAACCATGCGAAGTCCCTTTCAACTCCTCCATGCGTATCACTTTAAACCAAACCTTGTCACTGCAGTTGTCATAGGAGCCATCGTCAAAAGTATGAGCATAAACCTTGCTGATATTGTCCCCGGTTCCATTGCCAGAGATCAAACTCACAACGGTATGCTTATCACAAACCGGAATAGGTGGTTTATCATCTACCACTGTCACCTTGATCGTATCCAATGTGTAATTACCACAACAGTCATTCGTCCTTATGATAATGTTGTGCATACCTAACCCGAGGCCTGTTATAACATAACCACTATTCTCGTTACCCAAGATAACACCATCGTTAGAGAATACGCTGTAGTGTACCTCCTTGGAGCAGTTATCTGTAGCTTCTGGATCCGGAACATTAAAAGTAGCCGAACACTTCCAAACATCTGTGCCCAAAGTAATTTCATCCGGTACAACTGTCTTTGGTCCTGTAGTATCTACGACTTTTATTATCTGATAATACTCTCTTATTTCACTTGTACACCAGTCCAATAAAGTCCATTTTCTCAAGATCTTATAACAACCCACTTCACCCGCATCACAATTATCATCTGCTATGTTAATCTTCTTATCTTCGAATGTATAGTTGACATTAAAGCAGGAGGCCCCTTCAGGATATCCTGTCCCTTGCCACATGACTACCTCATTCTCTCCCCAACATCCCGGTTTTGCAGGATAGTAAATATTGTCAGGAGAAGGATGACCAGCCCACTTTCCACTTTGGATGTAATTCCAACCGAGCGTATCGGGACGTCTTGCCCCGGCGTGTGCTAAAGCATAATCCTTGTCTAAGATATAGTTATCTACACCACAACTAAATGCAGGGTTATTATAATGAGAGGAAAAATCTTTATCGGTTCGCCTTTCATCACATAACAACATCGGTTTATTCCCAGGAAGACCATCATAAGATGGCGGTGCTTTCACACTATCCAAAACTCCGAGTTTAATAGTGATGGTTTGAATACAAGTACTCATATTGCCGGTGCCATCCGTAGCCTTCCATGTACGCTTCACTAAAGCACTGTACCCTAGGCTGCAAGAGCCGTCTAAGACTTCATCAGAATGAGTTAGTGTATAGCCACATCCATCCGTTACAGTCGGTGGAGTAAGTCCGGTAAGATCATAGGGGTTACGACAAGACAACATCGTATCATTAGGGCAAGTGAGATTGGGTGGGAGTTTATCTTCTATACAGATTCGTCCCCAGCAGGAATTACCTGTTGCGGTATCCCTAACGGTTGTGGTGTAGCAATTTCCGAGATCGGATCCATTAATTTGAGCGCCGGGGGTTACGGGGTCGCGATCAATAATATTTCCATCCTTATCGGTTAAAATTACTTCATACTTGTCATAACATCCATAATTATCTCCTTTGAGAATCATGTCTGCCGTAATCGTTGCCTTACAATCTCCATCTAAGGAAACCTGAGCTTGATCGTTGCAGGCCATCTGTGTTGTGGTGCGCTGATACTCTCTTACCGTTAGATTGACGGTGTAATTCAGAACTCCTGTATTCGCACAATCTGAATAAATAAAATTAATCGTAGAAGCACCAATTGGGAAACATTCATCTGTTACCCGGTCAACACTTGAGATAAACCTCCCACTTCCATCAGGAAAAGTAATGTCGACACTAGCTGGAGAACATCCTGCACATCCGACACTGGACAATTGAAAAATAACATCGACATCTGCACAGCATTGGCCCGGGAGCAGCTGTACAGTGTGATTCCCCGGACTTGTCAGTGGAAGTGCTACTCCGCCAACCGATACGTTGAGTGTACACTGCGCTTCAGACCGAACACTAAATAAAGCGAGCAGCACGAAGGACAAGATACCCAACATTCCTCTGAGTCCTTTTCTTGTTTGAATTCGTTTCATAAGTTAAAAGTTTTAATTAATAATTTGGAACAATAGTTTAAAAATATTCCCTCAACTCTAACTCATGACATACGAATACACATCCCACCACTTCCGTGAGATATATAGTCAAATTATGTATGTGGAGATACGGCTTTCCGAATCTTCACTATGAGTTTTGAGTTTTGGTTATTAATAGACAAGCGTGCGACTGCCGCATACTTCTCCATCGAAGACTATGCCTGGTGGGGGGTAAATCAGACGATTCCTGTGACCGCCAATGGTGGGGGGTATTCATTGCACTGTTCTCCCTTCATCACCGCAAATGAATGTGAAGGAAGTAAATATGCATACGATATGAAAAGCTAACCAACATGATAGAAAGACCTGGCTATTGCAAGCCTGTTGTGTTTTGAGTCATCCTTGGTCATGTCAGGTACTATTCATACCTTCGTGTCAATGTAATGTAATGTTGTAATTTCGGAAAAAGGGGTGTGAGTTTTTACTTGGGGAGTATTAACCCTTTCTCGTAGTGCAAATATACAATCATATTTCCCCTCAATCCAAGAAAAAAAGCATCTTTTATTACATATTTATTTCAACAATATATTACCTTGCTGTCTCACAAATACATAAATCGCATCATGAATTCAAAAAAATTATTTCTAATCGCAGGTATTACAATGATATTAGCTGTAGGAATTGGAGCATTTGGTGCTCATGGCCTCGCGCCCTTCATGGATGAAACGGGCAAATCCATATTTCAAACTGCCAGCAAATATCATTTCTTTCATGGTTTAGCTATGTGGATCGTCTTACTCTTAGGTTTACATTTTAAAACAGCTAAATTCACCTTGGCCTTTTGGCATTTTCTGGCGGGCATCACCTTGTTTTCCGGGTCTCTTTATCTCTTAGCACTCAAGGCACATTTGACAACCGGAATTGTACAGCTACTAGGCCCGGTTACTCCATTAGGAGGGGCCTTGCTTTTGGCAGGATGGGTTATCCTCACCTTAAGATTATTTAGGCATCTCAA
>JALSTN010000124.1 GCA_026983735.1 Saprospiraceae bacterium
AATAGTTTATAGTATGAAACGAACATGAATTTTATACCTAATAAACGACATCTAAGTTCATGGCTGCCACTCACCCGTGGAAATTAAATAATAACTTTAAATATCATTCAAATATACAGAATGAAAAGTATATGGAGCTGTTTTCCCTCAAAAAAGACCAAAATATTACATTATAATGCCTGTACGTTCTATGTGGTTTTTATCTGAAAACCCCGTTTAAACAGCGGATGTCGGGGGATATGACCAACGGATTTTAATTCAGAATATATCGTAGAGACGGGATATATCGTAGAGACGGAATATATCCCGTCTCTACATGATGTTTATTTAAAACACCAGAATCTTGTTTCAAATAAATTTGAAACGCCATTGGAACCCCGTTTAAACAGCGGATGGCGGGGGGATTTTCACCCAGGAAAAACATTTGGAATTATACGATTTATACAACCGATTTTGTTGTAGAATCTATCGTAGAGACGGAAGGTCTCCCGTCTCTACGGGATGTTTCCTGTTTAAAACACCAGGATCTTGTTTCAAATAAATTTTAAGCGCCATTAAAGGCCATTGGGAACCTGTTTAAATAGAGGTAATAGGGATAAGCTCACACTAAGCGAGTATATTTGCATTCACAAAACTGAAGCTATGCGCGTTGCCGGGTTTACGATTATTAGAAATGCGATCCAGTATGATTACCCCGTATTGGAATCGATTCGATCCGTTCTCCCAATCTGTGATGTATTTTATATCGGATTGGGAGCATCGGAAGACGAGACAGCGAAGTACCTCACACAGCTAAATTCTTCCAAAATACGTATTATAAACAGCATCTGGGATGACACGCTAAGAGAAGGAGGCCGGGTCTTGGCTGAAGAAACCAACAAGGTTTTCCGACAGATTCCGGGGGAATATGACTGGGTGTTTTACATACAAGCAGATGAAGTTATCCATGAGAGGGATCATTCTGTCATCGTGGATGCTATGCATGAGTATCTGGGAAATACTCAAGTTGAAGGATTACTTTTTAGGTACAAACACTTCTATGGATCCTACCATTTCATAGCAGAATCCCCTAAATGGTATCGGCATGAGATAAGGGTCATTCGAAATACGAAAACCATCTTTTCATACCGGGATGCACAGGGTTTTAGAAAAGAACCCAATCAAAAACTTCGTGTAAAATCCATAGATGCAGCGGTCTATCATTATGGGTGGGTGAAAGATCCTATAAAAATGCAAAAAAAATACAGTGACTTCCAAAAGTTATGGCACGATGATCAATGGATCGAGCAAAATATCGTCGATAAACAGCAGTTCGAATACGATCGTCATATAGAAAGCTTAATCCCCTACGAGGATAGTCACCCCAAGGTTATGTTGCCTCGCATCGAAAAACAGACTTGGTCCTTTGACTTTGATCCTGCTTTCACCCATTATACGATGAAAAACAGATTTCGGAATTGGGTAGAAAGATGGACGGGTTATCGGCTTTGGGAGTATAAAAATTATAAAAAAATCTAAATTGAAACCATTTATGGAAGTCTGTTACCCTATCCAAATCAAAACTCCGCTTACACCTAACGGAATCGTTAGGTTATCAAAACCACGAGAGCTAAAAAGTTCAATCAAGGTTCCCATTATAGCTATCAGTAATGATACCCAGAGGATCTTTTCAGGTGGATAATACAAGTATAATACCGCTAAAGAAATTAAAAGGCTTGACATAAAAAAAGCAACTGAGCCCAAATAGGTTTTCTTTAGAGAAAGTCCAAAAACTTTGATTTCATTGGTTTGTTTGTGGAGTCGAGTTCCTACCAGAGCTGCTAAGGGATCACTTATCGCCAATATTAACAACGGCAAAACGTACAACAATTTACTATGGTTCTTGGAGGAGATATAGAACATGATATATATAGAAATCGGAAGGATATAGCTTCCTGCGGTTTTTCTGTCAACCGAATCGATAGATTTTAGCCAGTCGTATTTTTTACCGAGAAAGAGCAAAACACAAAAGCCCAATCCTAGCCCAAACACCACTCGATGATCCTCTATCCAATAAATCATAGGAATACTCAGAAGAATAGCGATGACATGTCCCAATTTGCGAGATATTTCAGGAGCCAGCTGCCATTTGCGGTAGACGTATTCTATCAACAGGAGAATAGACAAAAACATCACACCGAATCCTAGTGTAGTAGCAAGAGAATGGGACATGGAATCGATTATCAGTTTGTTTTTAAAAACAATAGTTGGCGGTAAAGATACTGCGGATTTTATTATATTATGTAGGATAATGAATTACCTCATCCAATAGTAAGAACTATGAATCTATCCGGTTTAGGGCAAAGGTGTAAATCCGTTACAACAAAAAGCAGACTAGTATGGAGCAGGAGGTGGATGCACTATGGAATAGTTTTTGTACATTAATACCCAGTAGTATGAGACATAAAGTTAAAATATTTGCTTCTGAAATAGCATCCTTGACAGATGCGCGGTACTTTTCTGCCATAGGCGCCGAGTGGTTAGGGCATTTTCCGGAGAAAACCGGCTTGTCGGATACGGATTTTGCTTCGATTAAAACATGGGTTACGGGCCCGGAATGGGTATTGGAGCAGATGGAAGAAGAAGGGGCGGAAGAGAGAATGAAGGCATTAGAGCTCTCACTTTATAAGCTTAGCTCTCCTAAATTATCGACCAATGCACATTTTGTAGAGTACACATTGGAACAATGGCTTAAGATGAATTTAGATATCGAGCTTCATCCAAGATATTGGGTAGTGTCGATAGATGAAATGCCCACAGAGTATGAACTAATTCGCCTAAAACGAACAGCGGGGCTTCATGCCATCCTACTTAAAATGCCCCGTCTGACGCAAGACCAAATCATACATATCATTCAAAAGAGTCAACCCTATGGAGTCGTTTTGTGTGGAAGCAAAGAAGATAAGACCGGATATAAATCCTTTGATCGCATCAATGATATAATTGACAAAATGCAAGACCTTCAGTGGGTATAGAGCCCAACCTGTCCTTTTATATTTAAAATGCCTTACTTCTACAAAGCATTCATGGTGGCTTTTTTTGTATGAAATGAACATGAATTCAGATGCATCAAATAATCACACGGAAAGATATGAAGAATTCTTCTTTACTCTTGAATCAAAGATAAACACAAAACCGACCCATTTTGAACCTTGTAATCGCGTAATTAGACACGCTTCTTGATTCTAGAGAAAAATATATTAGTTACCTTTGTGCTCAATTTTAAACAATTAAGACTTAAAATACTATGAATCAAAACGATATACCGACCAATCTCGATTTTTTATACAAAGAAGCTGAAGCAATAGAGGGTGTTTCATTACAAGACTCCCCTATGCGATTTGATATTGCGGCGCCAATTATTACAGAGTGGACAAATTTAAAAAGAGAGCGCTTGGACTCCTTTCATTCGAAGAGAGATCCACATACGTTTCTACAGAGTGTACTATCTGTAGCCGACAGTCAAATTCCCTATGAAAGGCAGGAGATAAAAGAACTTGTCAAAGCGGGTATATCGTTTGTATCCGTTTTGTTTGGGAGAAATGAGTATGGGTATCCTGCGGTTATGTTGCGCGGTTATGTACCTTCAGATGAGCTTTTAATGGGTTTTGAGCGATTGACGACGGTGCTATCCAAAACCTATTGCAATGAAGAGGGTATTTCTTGGGAGGAATTAGTAGAAGATATTGAGATACTGGGTATAAAAGAGGAGATGATCACATTATTGACTGCGTTTCAAAATGCCTTACATGCAGCTAAGGATCGCTCTGATTTTGAAGGAGAACTCACTACGCATGTGATTCGTTTAGTATAGGGATTAGGAAGGATTAGGAGTAATCAACCCAATTTTTATCAATGCTTTATGAGAAGCGATTTGTTCTGCTGACTTTTTATTGTATTCTTCGGCCGTACCGTATCTGACATTGTCTACCAATACTGCTACTTTAAAGCAATCTCTTTTGTTGAGTTTTGTTTTTTGGATCAATTGAAATTCGACCTGTTTACTCTCTTTCTGGCAATACTCCAACAATCGACTTTTGTAGTTATCATCGTGTGTTTCCAAGAGATTAAAATCGATATGAGGGCGTATTATTTTACTGATGATAAACCATTTAGTTTTATCAAAACCATTTTCCAAATAAACAGCTCCGACTAAAGCTTCAAGGGCATTTCCAAGCATGGTTTTACTTATCTGAGTATTGTTATACTCTTGCATGATCTCATCTAATTGAAGGAAAACAGCGAGTGAATTCAAGGATTTTCTTTGAACGATTCGAGCTCGCATTTTAGTTAGGAATCCTTCATTAGCATAGGGATATTTTTGAAAGAGATACTCTCCAACAACCAAACTAAGCACTGCATCACCCAGATATTCCAGGCGCTCATTACTTTGATTTTTAGCATGGTTATTATTGGCTCCTGCCCGGTGATTAAATGCCATTCTATAGATAGCAGGGTTGGCGGGAGCAATTCCGGTTATTTGGTGTATGCGATGTGCAAGCACCTTATTCTTAGAAGAGAAAAAATAGTTAAATATTTTAAATAGAAATTTCACTTTAAGACCATTTCTTAATTACTATCGAAGCATTATGTCCACCAAATCCAAATGTATTATTAAGCACTACATTCACCGGTTTGGATTGTGGGGTATTAAACGTAAAATTAAGATTAGGATCGAGTGCAGGATCTCTTTCAAAATGATTGATTGTAGGGGGGACAAAATCATGCATGGTAGCTAGAACACCAGCAATGGTTTCTATCGCTCCAGCAGCCCCTAAAAGATGTCCTGTCATTGATTTGGTCGAACTGATATTCAGGTTGTATGCATGATCGCCAAAAACAGCCTGAATAGCTTTTACTTCAGCAATATCCCCCAAGGGTGTTGAAGTGCCATGCACATTGACATAATCAACATCTTCAGGGCGTAAGCCTGCATCCTCTATAGCAAATCTCATTACATTTTTTGCTCCTTCTCCTTCCGGGTGAGGGGCTGTGATGTGGTATGCATCCGCCGTCATCCCCCCCCCTAAGAATTCAGCATAAATATGAGCACCACGAGCTTTGGCATGTTCGTATTCCTCCAGGACTAAAGAACCAGCTCCTTCCCCCAAGACAAATCCATCCCGTTGTACATCAAAGGGACGGGAAGCTGTAGCCGGGTCGTCATTTCGAGTAGACAAGGCTTTCATTGCGCTAAACCCACCGACACCGGCTTCGGTAACAGAGGCTTCGGCACCTCCGGCAATAATTACTTTAGCCTTGCCGAGTTTGATATAATCTACGGCATTAATAATGGCATGTGAAGAGGAAGCACAGGCAGATACAGTAGCGTAGTTAATCCCCTTAAAACCGTATTTTATAGAAATATAACCCGCAGCTATATCAGAAATCATCTTGGGAATCAAGAAGGGACTATATCGTGGTCTTCCCATTCTTTCGCGCTCTCTCAAATCATGTTCGATAGTGGTAAACCCACCAATCCCGCTGGCAAAAATAACCCCACATCGAGTTAGGTCCAACTGATCCAAATCCAAATTAGCATCTTCCATTGCTTCTTGTGTAGCTTTCAAGGCGTAGATCGTGAAGGGATCCATCCTTTTGACCTCTTTGCGATTGAAATAATCTAATGGATCAAAATCCTTCACCTCACAAGCAAAATGTGTGCGAATGAGGGAGGGGTCAAACCGAGTAATAGGACCAGCACCGCTCATACCTGATTTGAGACCTTGTAAAAATTCTTCTACCGTGTTGCCGATAGGAGTTAAGGCTCCCATACCTGTTACAACAACTCGTTTCATATATTATAATTTTAATATTTTCAATAATTTGAGAGGGAATCTTCCCCCTCTTTAATCCCGGTCAAATATAGCCCTTTTCTGTCCAATTTCAGTACGGGTGCACTCATATGATGCCTTCCGAATGAAGCTTGCCTTTGGAAAAGACTACGACTGTAAAATTACTTATTGATAGTTCCTATAAACGCGGTCATAAGCAAACACTAAACTACTAACAAAATACCAAATGACGTATATAGATTTCAAAATGTTTTGAACAAATTGGAATAATCGCATCTAAAAAAAAATCCACAGATGACCAAAAAGACCATTCTGTGGATATTTTCTAATAGACGAATTAACTTTCCTCTTTATGCATAGGAAGAGGTTAGTAATTATCCTACATTTTTTTCAAGGTACTCGATCGCAGTACCTACTGTTTGAATATTTTCAGCTTCTTCGTCCGGAATGGAAACTTCAAATTCCTTTTCGAATTCCATGATAAGCTCTACCGTATCGAGGGAATCAGCTCCTAGATCATTAATAAAACTCGCATCCGGAGTTACTTCTGAAGCATCAACACCCAACTTGTCTACGATGATTTGTGTTACTTTTTCTGCAATACTTGCCATTTCTTATTATTTATAGGTTCATAAAATGAGGTGCAAAATTAAAGGATTGCCTTCGTTCTACCAATAATTTAATGGTTTTTTATCTATTTCTATTGGTTCCGGCCCTACCAAATAGTGATTTGCCCCTTGAAATTTACTATTTCATACCGTTCAACACCATATTAGCTTTACTTGTTCCCGGCATTAAATATATCTAAGGAAATACATAATATAAAGTTGGTTTACTGTTTTTTTTATATAAAATAATTTTATAATATTAAATTGATTTTAAGCTGTACCGCAACCGAAAGGAAGATATTGAAACACGGGATTAGCTGTTTCAAATTAAAATACTGCAAACTTATTTAATTGTTCTATGACCTAGAAAAACCAAAAAAAATTACCACTTTTGCCGGCAAAAGAAGAAAACGAATGGATACTCAAGTAAAATATTCCCCTACATTTGAGCGGACTAAAATCATTGCGACCTTAGGGCCTGCAAGTCGAACATATGAGCATTTGCTCTCTTTAGCTCAGGCGGGAGTTGATATGTTCCGGATAAATTTTTCGCATGTCAACTACGATGAAATACCTCATTTGGTGGAATGTATTGACAGGGTAAATGAAGAACTTAAGCTTCACATTGGGATTATTGCGGATTTGCAAGGGCCAAAACTAAGGGTCGGAGAGATGAAAGATGGAGCCATTCAAGTAAAAAAAGGGGATATTCTTACTTTTGTCAACCATAAAGTACTAGGGACAAAAGAAGCCATCTACATGAGTTATGAAAAATTTGCCAGTGATGTGCATCCGGGTGAAAAAATACTTATAGATGATGGTAAGTTACTATTCGAGGTACTTGAGACGAATAGCAAGGATAAGGTTCGTCTAAAGACTATTTTTGGAGGAACTTTGTCCTCTAACAAGGGGGTAAATTTACCGGATACTGCGATATCTTTACCTTGTCTTACCGACAAAGACCTAAGAGATCTGGCTTTCATTTTAGAGCTTCCAGTCCACTGGATTGCACTTTCGTTTGTAAGAGAAGCCGGAGACATTAGAGAACTTAGAAATATCATCCAACAGCACAATCACCCGGCCAAGATCATTGCCAAGATCGAAAAGCCCGAAGCGCTTAATAACATTAATGCCATCATAGAGGAAAGTGACGCGGTTATGATAGCACGAGGGGATCTGGCGGTAGAGGTACAGCTTGAAAAATTACCTGCCATTCAAAAATCCATTATAAAGAAGTGTATCATGCGCTCCAAACCCGTGATTGTAGCTACACAATTGATGGAGAGCATGATCTCCAATCCCTATCCTACCCGTGCTGAAATAACCGATGTAGCCAATTCCGTAATGGACGGGGCTGATGCTGTCATGCTCAGTGGGGAAACCTCTGTGGGAATGCACCCTTCGAAAGTAGTCGAAATAATGACCCGTATCCTCATCGAAACAGAGCGTATCTTAGACTATGGAAAAAATCGACCGGATATACTCCCTCACAGTAATACTTTTGGCTCGGATGTTATCTGTCTAAATGCTGTTAAAACAAGTGAGTTAGTAGATGCCAAAGCGGTAATCGGTATTACTGTATCCGGATACACGGCTTTTAAGATATCCAGTTTTAGACCCAAGAGTAGGATCTACATCTTCTCAAATCACAATCATATTCTAAGTACGCTCAACTTGGTATGGGGGGTTACCTGTTATCTTCATAATAATCATGAATCTACCAACAAAAGTATAGAAGATACACTTACGATTCTTAAGGAAAATCACCTTATTGAAAAAGGAGATTTTGTCATTAGCACTGGGACTATGCCTTTGCACAAGATGGGGCGAACGAATTTCCTTAAAATATCTAAGGTAGAATAATAATTGATTTATTTGTTGATAATATTTTGTCCTTTGAAGATGAGGAGTCCCCCGGCTTCATTGTACAGACTGCTATCGTCAGAGGAAGAACTCGATCCTATCTCACTCCCTATTATTTGAAGTATCGCTCCGGTTCCCTTATTGTGAATACCGGAAGCATGTAGCGCTGCTCCACAGTAATCTATCTTTACATCCTTAAGATGAAGTAGACCTGTATTGAGTATTCCGCCACCGGAATTTTCTCCGAGATTTGTACCATTAGCTGTCCCATGTCGGATAGAGATACCATCCAACAAAGCAGTATCCACCCCAGCACTAGCCACTACCACGTGAAACACATTGTCCAAGGAGTCTCCGGTGATGCCTATATCTCCACTTAATATGCCGGGGTGAGCAAGGATATCTCTCTGGCTTCTGGAGGTTTCGGTACCTGCAAATCCTCCATAAATCTTCACTCCGGAAGTTAGATTAAATGAACTGGATCTAGAGAGGCCATCTGTAGGATAATAGGTTCCCTCTCGAAGCCATATTTCTCTTGCGTCAGGGCATTGGTTGGCCAGATCAATGGCATCTGTCAATGATCTGAAGGCATTTACCCAAGAGCTACCGTCTTGAAATCCGGTAGCGGTACGATCCACATAAATAACGTGATTAATACGGCAAACACTATCATAAACAATGTGTAAATGTGCAGAGTATTGTGGAACGGAATCCAAGGAATACGCCTTATGCGTACCATTGCCCTCCAGGAGTATTGAAAGGGCATTTCCCGGATTCCAACCGGACATATCGGTTATGGTTTGTACCAAACTCCGTATATCCGGGCTTCGCTGTGCAGATCCTGCTTCCTCTTTTTGAGGCCATTCCGGGACATACCATTTTCGAATATCACTCCATGCGTTCCTAGTAGATATGTTGTAATTGCCCGTGTTATAGGTAGGCGCATTCGTTGAATTTTCAATTTGTATGTATACCGTATCCGTATGGCTTGTCGTGTCGACAGAACGAAATTGAATCCACGCTTTTTCAATAAAACTCCCTGCGGGAATACGAATATCATCAAATCGCAACCCTACCACCTGATCGTCAATATCCTTAGTAAGTTCAATAGTTTTACTATATGGGTTGACAGATCCTGTTTGCTTATGTTCCTCCGCATCATCAGAGGCCTGACGAATAGGGATTGCAATGGAGTCTACATATTCTAATTTAGGAGAGGTTATCCAAATCTCCGAAAAACTATCCACAGAAAAACTCGCATAATATCCGTTTTCAAAAGGAAGGACTTGAATACTGTCAAAGGAGATCCATCGAGTAGTTCCGCCTGTGTTATTAGTGGGAATACTATCTTCGGAGATGGAAGTATATTTTTTTATTTCGATATGAAATGCATCCGAAAGTGCAATGCAATGTGTACAATTACTTGCACTTCGAAGGGTTTCTATCTCAGAATCCGTAAAATATATTCTCAAATCTACCGGGGAGACAGGAGTGCTGTCAACGTGAATTACAAAACTTCTTGAACCGTAATAAGCATTTTCGTCATAGCGTTGTACCCCTGTGTATTTGAACAAGCTCACTCGAGCATTACCCAAATTTTGCCCCTTGGGGTGAATAGATAGGATATGCTGACTATTGGAATCGATAGGCACCCAATTATTTCCCGAAACACTACGAACGATTGTATCGATATTAGTTGCATCGTATATGGTATCGTGTTCGTATAAAGTCACTTGATCAATACCCATTCCTTCCATTCTCAAACCAACATCCGTTTGAAGTACCCATCTAAACATAGTAGATGTATCTGTTACAGGGACCTCTATGGTTGCAACATGCCAATGACCATTAACATCATCCCATGCATCCTTGTTATCGTTATACCAATTTACTCCTTGGCCTTTGGCCCCGAGTTTAGTCCAGGTATTACCATCGGTAGAATACTCTACCCAACCATAGTCGTAATTGTTTTCAATCTCATAAATATAAGCAAAGGACAACATGGGGGTTTGGAGTCCACTCAGATCAAAACAAGGAGAATATAAGTAAGAGTATTCGTCATTGTTGTAGTCACCGGTCAAATTGGTTACCCAAGCCATTTTGCCTTTAGCCGCTTCACTTATTATACCGGATGCAGGGGTTCCCAACTCCCAAGAGGAAGCCGTTCCGCCAGTACTCCAACCTTGTACAAGCCCTTCAAAACCCTCTAGGTAGGGAAAAGAATCTATCTTGGGTAAATGCCGGATAAGATATTGGTTGATCGAATCATTCTCTGAGAAATTATCCGGGGGATAATCCACCCAGACATCCATACGATAGTCCCCCAGGGAGCTAAAATCATATCCGGTGCTAAAGGTATAATCTAGTGTTGTTTCTCCTGCAATTAGAGGAATGGTATCTGACACTACCGCACCGTTATTAATACGGTAATGAGCTTCAATACTGGTAGCATCATTACTGGCATTGTTATGAATGCGAATCGCCGGATATTCCACCCCCAATCCACAGCCAATATTTCCCGGGTTCAAGACTTCTTGCACTTCCAGATCTTCAGACACTTCTACGATCTTAATATTGTCAAAACTATATCCATCTTCTGCAGTGGTTTCCACTGCAGCCGCATTGCCTTCTTGTCCAAATCTAATCTGAAAACTCGAGCTATAATTCTGTCCTGCTGTTTTTAAGCTATTGGTAATGGAAAGTCCTGTATGTACGAGATTGTACTGTCCTCTTTCTCCTTGATGATCGAAGAGATTGTAAATCTCCGTCCAAGAGGATGTATCAGAACCTCTGACCCAGACTCTATCATTGGGGTTATCGACAGATATTACTTCATGATGCATATAATCGAACTGAAGGCGAATATCATTCGAACTGGTATCGTAATTGGACATATTGAGTGTTAGAATCAACTTATTAACTGCGTAAGATCCATAGACGTTCGCGTCTAAAGTAATGGCTCGTTTTCCTTCTTGTACGAAGCCTTGACCAGCAAAACTTCGCAACCTACCGGGGCCTGAGGTGTTTTGGTAGTCCCATTCATCTAACCCACCCAATCCTGAATAACTTCCCAATATCAAGAGGCTATCCGCACCTTCAAAATCTTCGGTATAAGGCAAAGTAACGGGATCGTTGGCGATAACGCGGAGTATTTCCCGAAGGGTATCATTATCCGGATGATCATCTCCGGCCAATTCGGTCCAAAAGACTAACTGATATTCCCCTGGAACAAAATTCTCAGTATTTGTAAAGATAAAGTGGGTAGTGTCATTCGGCTGAATGGTATCCCGTATGGATTGGGAGACGACAGGCCCGCCATCTATCTGATAATTAACTGTAAAGGTATCGATTGGATTATTACCTGAATTGCGGAGTGCAAGGGACAAATGCGTAACTGCCGGTAATGCTTCAGATGTATTTTCCCTTGAAAAAACAGGGGTAACCATTTCATACACACTTAAATCATTTGACCAATTACAGCTTCCGGTGGAAGGAGTAATCGATAAGGCAGTGGCTCTTCTACCCGGCTTTTGAAGTGAATCCACAGATGCAACACTCCACCAATATGTCGTATCTTGTGACCACCCACCCGTCAAATATTCTACGGCAGATGTCGTATCCCATAAGGTCATAGTATCCTTTCCCATCCGATATATCCCATAATAATCCGCATCAGGCACGGTATCCCAGGTGAGTTGGATATAACTTTCACAAGGGCTGTTGACCGTGAGGTTAACAGGAGTGCCCATGATTTGAAATGTAAAATCAGATTGGTCTGACAAACTAGCTGTTTTAACACGTATTAAAGCCTGCGTCGCAGATCCACTTACCGTCCAAGTGTAATTTCTAGTGGCAGAGGAAAGACCGGATACGAGGGGTGTCCAGGTCGCTCCACTATCCACAGATTGGTCTATATCAAACGTCTCATTGCCATGACCGATTGCATCCCAACGAATGTATTCTGTCTCCCCCGGAACCCATGTTTCGCCCCCATTGGGGTATTGGACGGTGATACCTGAAGTATCATAGGAATAAACCAAATAATACTTTTGAGGACCAAAAGGTACGCGGTATCCTTTGAGTTTTACCGTGTAAACTCCGGAGGCGGGGTTATTAATAGTAACTTGTTCTTGAGGATTGAGGTGATCTTTTCCTCTTATAGCTACCGTGTTTACCTTGGATGGAGAGGGATCCAGAATCCAAGGTTCAAACAGGGAAGAAGAGGGATCTTCTACAGTCATATCGATATCATTGACTAAAGTGGGTGCCGCATATGGAGCAGCTGTAGGGTCTCTCCACATGACCATAACTTTTAGGTTTTCTGCATTGGTGGGTACCTGGAGGGAATAGGATACAGAATCGCCATCGCTTAAGTCCCCTGAAAAATAATGACTCTTATCCAAGTCTCTGATGGCTCGTGCTGCATTCACTCTCCCATAGCCCCATTGGTAATCAGGTCCGGACAGTCCTTTATCATCCGCTGCATTGCAAAGCAGGGCTTTAATCAGCGTTGCAGGAGGAAAGTGATTGTGTTGTCGTTTGTATTTTTCATACATCAAAGTAGTTATTCCCGTCATTGCCGGAGAGGAATAACTTGTTCCACCTCCCCCCCCATATGTGTTGTTGGGGCGGGTAGATCGAACATCATTGCCTACCGCCACGATTTCGGGTTTGATCCTTCCATCATCTGTAGGGCCCCGGCTGGAATAGGAAGCCAAGCTGTTCAAATGATTGCAAGCTCCTATTGTAAAAGTACTTTTAGCACATTGCCATCCATTGGAAATGGTAGCAAAATGTGGGGGGTAAGGACTACAAGTCCATCCGCCATTGTTACCCGCTGCAAATACATGTATCAAAGAGTCATACTGATTCTGCAAGTCATCTATATAAACGGCCAATAAACTATAATCTCCTGCATTGTTGCAGTTACCCCCGCTAATCCCATATGAATTATTGGTGATCAACATCCCGTAGTCTCGAATAAAATCAGGAGTTCGGTCTAATATATCTGAAAAATAGGATGTGACAATCCGTGCATCAGGTGCCGTACCAATCCCCTCTCTAGGATTGAGATTCGGATATCCGGTGATAATCCCGGTGACATGAGTGGCATGAGTCCCTGTCCCATATTTGGAAAATGTGGTTACTCTCGAACCAAAATCAATATGATGTCCGATCTTGCCATTATCTCCGACACCAATCACCATGCCTTTGCCCCTTAAATGCTCACCACCGAAATAATGCAAAGGAGCCACCCGTTCTGTACCTATCGCTCGATATCGAATAGCTTCCGGAGGAGGAGGAAGCGCCTCCACCCAAGTTACGATCGGCAAATCGAGAAAAAACTCTAATTTGTCCTTAGGGATCTCTAGTTTTACCAGACCATATCGCAATTGAGATTCATCCAGTATGGCAATACCCTGTTTTTGGAGCTGTCGCTTAAACTTATCCCAATCTATCGATTGTACAAACTGCACATATAAGGAGACCTTTCCTGTATTTGGGGCGAGGATTAAGGACGCCGCAGACTCGGATATTTTCATCTTTCTTTGCCAACCCCAAATGGCGTGTACACCTGTACCATAAAGTGTAGAAGGAGTAATGGAAGTGGGAACTGCACAAAAATACGTATTCTCAGGTATGAAATGTATAAACGATATACCTCTAGCGCGAAATTCACTTAATGACGGGTGTTTGCCAAATTGTAAAAAGACATAGGCATATCCATCATATATAGTAGAATCCGGATATTGATGAAGCTCTAATTTTTGATTTGGTATGAAATAGCCGGACTTATATCGGACAAAGGACGCTTGCCCTTGCATCACTATGGGGATATAGAAAAAAATTAATAATACTATTGTACATCGTCTCATGCTGGAATGCTTTGAGTATTGGGATACTGGAACCACACAAAATTAAGAATATATCTCAAAATTTAAGGGAAAACGTCCTTCTAATGCAAGTTTTGGGTTAAATGAGTCATACAATTTGGTATGAAGTATCGAGAAAATCTCGACTTTGAGACATTGAGAATGACCTTGTGTTAGTATAGGGCCTTTTTTGATGGAAGAACAAGGGGTACTAAGTAACGATTGCCTAAGCAAGTGTGCTTTACCTACGGCACTAATAATCTTCCGATTTATCCATCCGAGTAGGGGCATTCTATAAAAAAAACAGTATTCTGAAAAGAGTGATACCTAGCGGGTTTCGCTGTTTAAACAGGGGTTTGAGCCAAGTTATCATGTTTCGGCAAAATTAATAGGTCACCCTAATTTCGCTATCTACTCTTTTCCATGACCAATAACCATATACAGATAACACGAGATAAACAAAGGATAGTAAGGCGAAATAATACGCTCCTTGGCGTTGGTAAATATACATATAGGCAGCATCTATAACCATCCAATAAATCCAATTCGAGCGGAGTTTGAGTACCATTAGGCCTGTTGCTAGGATTGCAAATACTGTGGTAATACTATCAATAAAAGGAAGTGCGGCAGGTGTATTGGAAAGCCATTTTCCTAGCGTTACAGAAAACATTGCGCCGATGATCCAGATCCAAATATGTCTTCCAAGGGGCCATTCTCTTGTGCCAAATGCTCCCTTGGCGACCCTGTCCCGTTTCCAAAAGCCAAACCCAATTCCTCCCATAATGATGTAGTACACTTGAAGCCCAGCATCTGCATAAAGTGTGTATTGTACGATATCCTTCCATAAAATGATCGCACAACTCAAAATGCCTGCGAGCCACCCAACTCTCCTGCCTTGCGCCATAAGTAAGACATACATCAATCCTAATACCAAAGCGCCAAAGTCAAAAATATCCTGATGGAACAATGTTTCTTTAATGGACTCAACTATATACACAGGACATTATTTCTTAGGGACTACTTCGGCATTAAACGTCGCGGTAGTTACTAGGGGCT
>JALSTN010000125.1 GCA_026983735.1 Saprospiraceae bacterium
CAACTTCCGGAAAGGCTGGATTACAATCAGAGTTCGTTTGGGTTGAAGTGGCGATACGAGCACTTCGATTATGCTCCCAATCCGCTTTCAGGGTGGAAAATCAAACTTTCCAGTGCCATTGGCAAGAATAGCACAGTACCCAATCCCGCTCTTCAATCCATTCGGGAGATAAACATCGATTCGCTATATGAAGCACGCAATGCATATGGGTTGCGATGGGAAGGGGGACTACAGTTGCTACATTATCAAAAGATATTTAAGAGAAGTACCCTTGTTTCCTCTATTCAGGGGAAGGGCATATTCAGTTTTCTCCCTTTGTCGGAAAGCGAGTTATATCGCATAGGAGGAGGGCGGTCCATAAGAGGATTTGGGGAGGAACAATTTCGGGCTTCCAAGTATTTTTTCAGTACATTGGAATATCGCTTCCATACGAGTAAAAACGGCTTTTTAGCCGTTTTTAGCGACTACGGATACCTAGAGCGGACTCTTTCCGGAAGGCGTATTTATCTCCATCCATTGGGGGTGGGCCTTGGCTTTGTCTTTGAGACGAAAGGCGGCATTTTTCAGCTACAATATGCGGTGGGTAAAACCGAAAACACCGTCTTTGATTTTACCAATGGGCAAGTGCATTTAGGTTATTTGAGTGTCTTTTAGAGACGGGTCGTGTCCCCTTGGGTATATTAGAGGTCTTTGAGGACTTTTTTGAGAAGTTCCCAGAACTTAGCTACGGAAGAGATTTGAACTTTTTCATCCGGAGAATGTGCTCCACGAATATTAGGCCCAAAGGAAATCATATCCACGTCAGGGTAGGCTTTTTTAATGATGCCACATTCGAGTCCCGCATGACAGGCGAGGATAGCTGGTTTTTGGCCGTAGTGTTCTTCGAAGGCAGCCGCAAGAACGCCATTTATTTTAGCTTTTGGGTCCGGTGCCCAGCCCGGATAACTTCCTGTGAGTGTTACCTCCCCACCCATCAGTTCAAAACAGGATTGGATGGCATGTGCCAGATCCATTTTTTCGCTATCCACTGCGCTTCTGGTCAAGTTTTCTATCAAGATGTGTCCATCCTCCACGACTACATGAGCGAGGTTATTGGAAGTCTGGACTAGATTATCGACATCCGGAGACATGCGGTAGATGCCATTCGGGCAGGCATAGATCGAATTGAGCAATCCTGATTGGTCGCTTTCTTTAAGCACCTCTGAACCGATATTTTGTTCTTCGAGAACGATTACCAGATTGGGGTCTGTTGTCTTGTATTCTTTGAGCAAATCTGATTTTTCGGCTTCGATGATTTTTTGGAATTGTTCTATATCGCTGTTTTTAATCCAGATTTGGGCAGATGCTTCTCTTGGGATGGCATTGCGCAGTCCCCCTCCGATTATCCGGTGAATATGGATCTCTGTTTTTCTATTCACGGTCCAAAGCAATCTATTGAGCAATTTATTGGCATTGCCTCTACCTCGATGAATATCCATTCCCGAATGTCCTCCCGTAAGTCCTTTAACGGTGAGAATATATCCGCTATGATCTGAAGGGATAGCCTCGGCCGAATAAGATTTTTTGACGGTTACGTCGATTCCCCCTGCGCAACCGATGGTGATCTCTGAATCATCTTCCGAATCCAGATTGAGGAGGATCTTTCCTTCAAGTAGGCCGGGTTGAAGGGCGGCTGCACCTGTCATCCCTGTTTCTTCATCTATGGTAAACAAGGCTTCAAGTGGAGGATGAGGAATATCTTTAGCGCTTAATAGGGCCATAATAGCAGCTACTCCTATTCCATTATCTGCTCCTAAGGTAGTTCCCTTTGCCTTGACCCAATCTCCGTCAATATACATATCGATCCCCTGCGTGTCAAAGTCAAAATCAACATCGTTGTTCTTTTGGTGTACCATATCGATATGACCTTGCAGAATTACTGGAGTATGGTCTTCATAACCAGGTGTGCCGGGTTTGTAGATAATCACATTGCCCACTTCATCAACTAAGGTTTTTAAACCCAATGATTCTCCAAAATTCTTCATAAATGCGATGACGCGTTCTTCTTTTTTAGAAGGTCTGGGGACAGCATTGAGGTCTGCAAAATGACCCCAAAGAGCGGTGGGTTGGATATTTTTGACTGGGTTGCTCATGATTTTATTTTTTTGGTATGAAATGGTCAAATTCTGTATAAAAAAACGATTTTATTCTGCTTTATTGGTAGCTGTTTGGACTGCTTTATTGATTCTTTGCAGCTCTTGATCGATAAAGTATAGATGTTGAGGACCGGTTCCGACGAGTTTTATTTTATCCAATATAGAGCGAACCATAGCCTCCTCTTCTCTTTGTTCACTGACGAACCACTGCATGAAGTTGAGGGTCATATGGTCGTCTTCCTTGTAACACAGGTCGATGAGGTGATTGATCTCTTTGGTTACCATTAACTCACTCTCATAAACCAGATTAAACAGCGCCTGTATAGATTCAAACTCCACGGGGGGTTGACGAATACCCGGTACAACGGCATGATGACCGACTTCATTAATATAGTGTACCATGCGCATCATGTGATCTCTTTCTTCATCGGACTGTCTATACAGGAATTGAGCACAACCACTTAATCCTTCTCTGTCACACCATGTTGCCATAGACAAATATAAGAAGGAAGCATAGGCCTCATGCTCAATTTGTGCATTTAAGGAATGTTCTATTTTTTTGGTTAGCATTACACTTGGTTGTTGTGAGTAAGTAAGATATAAATCAATTTATCCCCCGGCAATCGGGGGATTAGAATCGATGCCAAAGGTAGTGTATTTTTGTGGCATTTGAGGTAGTGTCGGGCAGTAATCAAGTGTCGTGTAGCCAAAATATTTAACAGACTCTTATTTCGATGTAATCGCAAGTACTTTTTCTATCATCGGGGTATGGAATACTAAAAAAGTTTTATGATCATTGCAACCCTTTTTATTTACTATCTGTCTTCTTGTAATACAAGAAGAAGTAAAACGTATTCTTGATCTTCCTATTAAAAAAGGAGGCTTCGGGCATGTCCATAGAAGTATTTTAATGCAGGTCATCTTTTTTATCGATACCTAAATAATGGTAGATATTCATCTTGGTCGAATTAGAGTGGGTCCGACTTTATTTCTGCTTGTACTCATCGGTTAAAAAAAGAGGAGGTATCCGATGACAAATAGGTAATGCGTTCCAGCTAAGATATAAAAAGCGATTCTGCGTCTCCCCATTTCATACCCTATTAAAAACATTACTATACCGGCCAATAAAACGATCCCGGTCACGATACCCGGCAGCAGTCCGGACAGGGTGTCGATGGACG
>JALSTN010000126.1 GCA_026983735.1 Saprospiraceae bacterium
ATATGATACTCTAAAACCCAATACCTCCATTACACAATAAAGATAACAGGCGAGCGAGTGATGGACATGTAGGGAGAGGAATGACACCTTTCGCTCAATCTGTCGAATGTAGTTTTTTTGTGGTAGACGACCGCTCGACTTAGATCTTAACCACTGCAGTATCCGGCACCCACCCGATTTGTTTATCCGGTAGCGTGACTTTATACCAATCCCCTATTGAGTCAAGAATGTGCAGTTGGATACCCGGGGGCATCTCTGTTTCAGAAGCGCTTCGAATATCCGGACCTTGGTACAATGCACTTGCTTCGGGATAAACCAAAGCCCCATTATAATTTGTCCTCCAACTATATGAACTATAGGCGGAAGCCATAAGTAAAAGCACTACAAATACATGTGACAACAAGGCTTCTATAGAAGAAGCATTGGTTAGGTACCGCTTAAAAGTCCAGCCTAAACCCAAGAAACTAATAGCTGCCAAAATACTCCAAATATTGGGAGATAGTATTGATAGCCAATTCCGCCACCAACGTGTGAGAAAGAAAGGTCGAATTTCTATGATATCTGTATCCATTTCATCTCTAAGTTGTTGGAGGTTATGTCTTGCATCGTCCATAGAAGGGTCCAACTTCAATGCCTTTTCATACATCAATATGGCCTTGGGAATAGCCTGAGTTTTGACATACGCGTTACCCAGGTTATAGTACAAATCTGCCGATTGTTGTCCTGCAGCTAAAAGTGACTCAAAGCCCTTAATGGCTTTCAAAAAATGACCTTTGCGGTATTGCCGTACAGATTCTTTCCATATAAGTTCAGGACTCTTTTCCCCTAACAGTACGCCGGAAGTGAGTGTAGTCAGTAGAAAGAAGATTAATATTGTTTCTCGTTTCATAATATTCAGATTCTCTATGTGCATCTATAACGCCAAATCAAAAATATTATTTAGATAAAAGCTCAAAAAGTGTTCGTCTCCCCCATAAATGTGCAGGAGGTTAGAACTCGATTCCAAAAAAGGGCATCTCCTTCCGAAGATACCCTTAGAACCTATTAAAAGATCATGTTGTAGCCATTTCATACTATGCCCCACACATGAGACATCCGTCATCATCCAATGAACAGGTAGTCCCTACGGGTATCTCCTCTTCGGATTTGACATACTTGCGTTGGTGCTTGGCACCTAAAGTAAACTTGATCGGGTCAACTGCTGACTTAGAACGCAGATAATACATCCCAGTCTTGAGGCCTTTTTCCCAAGCATAAAAATGTGCCGAGGTCAACTTAGCGTAAGTCGGGTTGTCCATGAAGATATTCATGCTTTGGCTTTGACAGACAAAAGCCCCTCTATCCGCAGCCATATCTATAATCGTCTTTTGCTTGATTTCCCAAACTGTTTTATGTAGTGCTTTAATCGATTCCGGGATCTCTTCAAATTCCTGAATCGAGCCATTGGCCGCCATGAGTCGGTCTTTCATTTCCTTATTCCACAGCCCTAATCTTACGAGGTCCAATAGCAGATGTTTATTGACTACCACAAATTCGCCGGAAAGCGTCCGCCGATTGTAGATATTGGACGTATAGGGCTCGAAACATTCATTATTGCCTAGAATCTGGGAAGTGCTTGCTGTCGGCATGGGAGCGACGAGTAGACTATTGCGCAATCCATACTGCTTTATGCGTTTTTTCAATCCTGCCCAATCCCATCGCGTAGAAGGCTTCACCCCCCACAAGTCAAACTGCAATTTTCCTTGACTGGCAGGAGAACCTTCATAACTTTCATAAGCTCCTTCTTGCTCAGCCAAGGCATTGGATTCCGTTACAGCAGCGAAATACATGGTCTCAAATATATCCTTATTGAGCTGTGCTGCTTCCGGACTATCAAAGGGGTATCCCATTAAAATAAATGCATCTGCTAACCCCTGAACTCCGATTCCAATCGGACGATGCCGCATATTTGAATGGCGTGCTTCAGGTACGGGATAATAATTGATATCTATAACTTTATTGAGGTTGGCCGTAACTACCCTCGTGATCTCATACAGCTTTTCGAAATCAAAGGATTTGTCCTGGACAAACTTGGGTAAAGAGATGGATGCCAAATTGCATACGGCTACTTCATCCGGACTGGTATATTCCATAATTTCCGTACACAAATTGCTGGATCTAATGGTCCCCAAGTTCTTCTGATTTGACTTTTTATTGGCGGCATCTTTGTACAGCATATACGGCGTACCCGTCTCTATTTGAGAATCTAGAATCTTAAACCACAGTTCCTGTGCTTTGACCGTTTTTCTTGCTTTCCCCTCCTTTTCATATCGATGATATAAGGCTTCAAACTCTCCACCATAGGCATCTATCAACCCGGGAGCCTCATTGGGGCAAAACAACGACCATTCCCCATTGGATTTTACCCGTTCCATAAAGAGATCGGAGATCCAAAGCGCATAGAATAAATCCCTGGCACGCATTTCTTCCTTGCCGTGATTCTTTTTCAATTCCAAAAAATCATAAATATCCGCATGCCAAGGCTCGATGTACACTGCAAATGCGCCTTTTCGCTTTCCTCCCCCTTGGTCTACATACCTCGCCGTATCATTAAAAACCTGCAGCATCGGGACGATGCCATTCGAACTTCCGCCCGTTCCCTTAATATAACTTCCCTTCGCACGAACATTGTGAATACTCAATCCTATACCACCGGCTGACTGAGAAATCTTGGCGCATCTAGAAAGTGTCTCAAATATCCCTGATATGCTATCTTCCGTCATGGACAACAAGAAGCAGGAAGACAATTGCGGCTTGGGTGTACCTGCATTGAATAAGGTCGGGGTCGCATGTATAAACCACTTCTCGGAGATAAGATGGTAGGTCTTAAATGCCGCTTCCAAATCCTCCCCGTGAATACCCAATGCCGTCCGCATAATCATATGTTGTGGCCGCTCTACAATCTCCTTATTAACTCGCATCAAATACGACTTCTCAAGGGTCTTGAACCCAAAATAATCAAAGGAATAGTCCCTATCATAAATAATCTCACTATCGATAACATCCGCATGCTTTCTGACAAGTGTGATAAAGTCATCACTCAGCATATTTGCACGCTCTTGAGTAATCGGGTCGATATGGTTATAGAGCTTTTCCATCGAAGCGGAAAAGGATTTATCTGTATTCTTATGTAGATTAGAGATGGCGATGCGTGCAGCCAAGATAGCGTAATCCGGATGTTCCGTCGCCAAACTCGCTGCTGTCTCCGCCGCTAAATTATCCAATTCAGACGTCGTTAC
>JALSTN010000127.1 GCA_026983735.1 Saprospiraceae bacterium
TGTAAGACTTGTCCTTTCCAGGGGAAGCTGTCCCCTTGACAGATTTCCCATTTAACAAGGCCAACAGTGGAGGGTATTACCCTAAGGGTAGTTTGAATAATGCTGTCGCAGTAATTTTCGGAATTGCTCTGAATGGTGTCAAAATATGTTCCCTCAGAGGATCGGTATTGTCCACTCAGAAAGACACTATCACCCATGCAAATATTTAAAGATTTGTTTAATTGGATAGAAGGAACAACCGTTAAGTGAGTAATTACAATACTATCGCAGTTACAATCTGCTATTAAAGTATCGTAATAAATGCCGGAATTATGTTGCCATCGGCCTTCGAGAAAAATACTATCAGTATTGCAAATGGTTAAGTGTTTTGTTACAATTGAAGGCATATTAGGTGTAAATTTCGCTATAAAAGCATCGTGTTCTCCACCATTAAAGGTGTTATCAAAGAATACCCTTTTACCTGTTTTAATTAAAGGATATGTAAGTTCAGATTTAACGAAATCCCATTCACCGGTTATGTAAAAATCATTTTTATGGCTTATAGTAATCGGCGATCGAAAATCATCTCCATCTCCGCCAAAATACGATGCCCATTTTAACCCCCCATTATTATTGAATTTAACAATAAATTGGTCTCTCGGACCATCTAATTTTTCGTCTAGAAAACTATTAGGACCACAAGATCTCTTTGTTTTAATATTTAAGGAGCTAGTTGAAAAGGTAAAAAATATATTATTACATTGATCTACTGCAATATTAGAAGATGTATGAGCACTATATAGTTCGTTTTGATCTCCTCCATAGTAAGTGGCCCATAACCTATTACCAGAGTTATCAAATTTGAGTATAAAAGTATCAAATAATCCATGGTTAGTTCCTTGGTAAAAGGAGTTGGCATTATGAGTAGGAAAGTGCTTCGAATTAGTAAATCCGGTTATAAAAACATTTTCCAAATGATCTACCACAATAGAACTGCCCATATCTTCCTTCTCTCCTCCATAATAGGTGCCCCATAACCTATTGCCTAAATTATCAAACTTAAGTATAAAAGCATTAATCATTCCATGGTTGGTCCTTTGGTAAAAGGAATTGAAATTATGAGTGGGAAAATTCTTTGACTTGGTATATCCGGTTATAAAAACATTCCCCAAATGATCTACTGCAATAGAACTACCTCGGTCCTCATTTTCTCCCCCGTAATAAGTAGCCCATAATCTGTTCCCCGAGTTATCAAATTTTAAAATAAAAGCATCGATCATTCCATGGTTGGTCCTTTGGTAAAAGGAATTGAAATTATGAGTGGGAAAATTCTTTGACTTGGTATACCCGGTTATAAAAACATTCCCCAGATGATCTACCGCAATAGAACTACCCATGTCAGTACCCTCTCCCCCATAATAAGTGGCCCATAATCTGTTCCCTGAGTTATCAAACTTGAGTATAAAAGCATCAGAAAACCTATGTTTTGTTCCTTGGTAAAAGGAGTTGGCATTATGAGTAGGAAAATACTTTGAGTCAGTAATCCCTGTTAAAAATACATTCCCTGAAGGGTCTACCGCTATAGAATTAGCAAATTCACTAGCTTCTCCCCCATAATAAGTAGCCCATAACCTGTTCCCCGAATTATCAAATTTGAGTATAAAAGCATCAAAATAGCCACTTACTGACCCTTTAAAAAAAGTATGTGCATTCTTTGTGGGAAAATTTGTAGACTGTGAATATCCTGTAATGAATAGATTATCATTTTTATCTGTAGTGACACACAAAGGCCCTTCATGACCATTGCCTCCATAAAAAGTACTCCAAATTAGTTGGGGATCAATAACCAAAGTTAAATTTTTGTTGTAGGAACTAATAAAAAAACCAAAAGTAGTTGAATAGCCTTTGTATTTTTGGAGACATTGTTTAGATATTAATTTAAAACGACTTAAAATGGTATTATTACCTTGTGTAGATTCAGGATGGATTTCTTTAATATTACCATAATCGGTTTTCAGAATAATATTACCGGTGGGTGATATGGAAACTTTTTTTTCAGATTGGTAATTTAGTTTTATAAGGGAGGGGTTGCCGCAAGGATGTACTACAAAATCGTATTTGAACCCTTTTTCAATATCGGTGTACAATACCCAGTCGATGTTAGGGTACACGTTTTTTATGATAATTTTTTCATAAGTATGTACATCTTTAATACCCTCGGGGCAATGACTTAGAAAGTATTGATTAAAATACCTGCTTTTCTTTTGTTTTATAATATTTTCCCTTTTTATTTCTGCTCCCTCTAAAACCATATCTATTCTATTCCAGTTAATGGATAAATTTTCTGATTCTGGTGGAAGAGGGAATTGGGTAAAATCAAAAGAATTACACCTTTCTTCTTCATTGATTTTAAACGTCAAATATGTCAATCCCTTTTCTGTAAGATATATATCAATACCCGGTGCTTCTATTTTGAATAAAACAAAGGGGACCGGCAATCCCTTCATATCGGTTAATTGTCCTTTGTTTTCTATAAATTTTATGTGTTTATCGGCCAGCAAATCATTATCGTATGAAGAAGTTCTATTGCCGAAAACATTAAGTGATATAAAAAGTATAAAGCATAATTGGAAGGCGCATATAGTTGAATAGTCAAACTTTAGAATATTGTTTAAAAGATATGTCGGCCAAGTAAGAGATAAGAAAGAATCGGTTGATAGTCTGAGCATTATTGAAACCTTTGAAATTACACAATATAGATAAGGACACATTTAGGTGGATAAACGCTGCCTGAAAGATAAAAAAAATTTAAAAAATAGTATGAAATGGCCTCCCAATGGCCCTCCCAATGGCGTTTCAAATGGCCCTCCCAATGGCGTTTCAAATTTATTTGAAACATATCCTGGTGTTTAAAAAATACACCATGTGTAGACGGGATTTATCCCGTCTACACGATCTATCCCACATTAAAATCCGTTGGTCATATCCCCCCGCCTTCGGCAGTTTAAACAGGGTTTCCATCAATCCCCCCCCCTTCACCGCACCAAGGTAATATCCCCGGCTTTGAGGGCAGTAAACCCTTCGCTGTCGCGGTATTCTACGACGTAGGTGTAGACCCCGGGAAGGGCGTCTTTGCCGTGGAAGGTGCCGTCCCAAATGGGGTCGCCTTCCCCATTGTAATAGACCAACTCTCCCCAACGGTCGTAAATCCACGTTCGGAGGATGGAGATATTGGGGGTGTGGAAGAGTCGCCAGCTGTCGTTGATGTTGTCGGCGTTGGCGGTGAAGACATTGGGGA
>JALSTN010000128.1 GCA_026983735.1 Saprospiraceae bacterium
AGGCATCTGATGCGTCCCTCTACCTACCATCCGCTTAGCGAACTGAATGGGTATCTTCCGAACCGCCTGAACTATAGCAATGGTTGCCATTGTAATGATATAGAATAAAGCAATTACAATTATAAATTTAAATAGTCCTCCACTATCCATTTGGAGCGTAAACTCTGCAATTAATGCGGAGGGTAATCGCGCAATGATCCCTATCATAATCAAAAGTGAAACTCCATTTCCGATTCCTCGATCCGTAATTCTTTCACCCAACCACATGGCAAAAATAGTTCCTGTGGACAAGAGAATAATATTAGTAAACCAAAAAATACTTGGTTCAATATTCGGACTAACTACATTTGGGGTACTGATCAAATACGTCAAATATCCCCCCCCTTGTACCAAGGTAATAAATAAAGTCAATATCCTGGTTATCTGTGTAATCTTTTTCCTGCCGGATTCGCCCTCCTTGTTCTGCAAACGTTGAAAATAGGGAACAGCAAATCCCATTAGCTGAATGATAATAGATGCCGTGATATAGGGCATAATACCTAGAGCAAATATCGCTGCATTATTGAAAGCCCCTCCCGTAAACATATTAATCAACCCAAACAATGAGTTTTGATTCGAATTAGCACTTTCTAACTCTTGAGGTACAATGCCCGGCAATACAACAAAAGAACCGTAACGGTACACAAAAAGTAGTGCAAGCGTAAAGAGGATACGTCTACGCAATTCCTTAATCTTCCAAATATTCTTGAGGGTTTCAATCAGTCGTTTCATTCCGCTATTTTATACTAGATTAATAGAGCCGCCTTGTGCTTCAATGGCCTCTTTGGCTTTTTCAGAACACTTATGGGCGGAAATAGAAATAGATTTAGTTACCTTGCCATTAGCCAGCACCTTAACTAAATCATTCTTTCTTATTATACGTTGCTCCTTCAACCACTCGAGCGTGATTTCGGTTACATTGTATTTTTCAGAAATTTCCATCAAACGTGATAAATTCATAGGTACATATTCCACTCTATTTCTAGAATTAAATCCTCGTTTTGGAAGGCGCATATGAATAGGCATTTGTCCCCCCTCGAATCCTCTCTTTCGCGAATAACCTGATCTGGATTTAGCCCCTTTATGACCACGAGTAGAAGTTCCTCCTTTGCCGGAACCTTGTCCCCTTGCGATTCTCTTTCTCTTCTTTATTGACCCTTTAGCGGGTTTCAAATTATGTAATTCCATTTTTTAGGAATTTTATAAGTTATCAAATTATCTCTCTTCAATCTTTACCAAGTGTTCGACCTTTCGAATCATACCTAGTATGTGTGGTACAGCATTGTGCTCTACACTTTGATTTATCTTGCGCAACCCCAAAGCTTCCAATGTATCTTTTTGTCGTTTAGGACGTCCAATACTGCTTTTTATCTGTGTTATTTTAATTTTTGTCATTTTGCTTACCCGTTAAATACTTTATCTAAAGAAATATTTCGTGCCCTTGCGATATCTTCCGCACTTCTTATTTTGGAAAGTGCATCAAATGTAGCCTTAACTACATTATGAGGATTTGAAGAGCCAATAGATTTTGCCAATACATTGTGCACACCTGCACTCTCCAGAACAGCACGCATTGCACCACCGGCGATCACCCCGGTTCCTTCCGCAGCCGGCTTGATAAACACTCTTCCACCACCATATTTGCCATATTGCTCATGTGGAATCGTGGTCCCTTTCAGGGGTACTTTGATTAGATTTTTCTTGGCATCATCGATTGCCTTGGCAATGGCCTCTGACACATCTCTTGCCTTTCCCAATCCATGTCCGATAGTACCATTGCCGTCTCCGACAACCACCACTGCGGAAAAACCAAATGTTCGTCCCCCTTTCGTCACTTTCGCAACACGATTAACAGCTACAAGCGTATCTTTCAACTCAATTTCGGCCGGCTTTATCCTTTGCTGATTCTGCTTCATATTATTATCTCTTTATAAATACTTTCTAATTTATTTGGTATGAAATGGTAGCATTAAAACTCTAATCCACCTTCACGTGCGCCTTCTGCCAAAGCTTTTACACGCCCATGATACATATATCCTGAACGATCAAATACCACCTTATTGATATTTCTAGACTTTAGACGGTCCGCAATCATTTTACCCACTTGTTTGGCTTGTTCTGATTTATTGCCCTCTATAGATACGCCCTTATCTCTGGTGGAAGCTGCCGCCAAAGTTACACTACTTCTGTCATCTATTACTTGGCAATAAATATCTCTATTACTCCTAAATACACACAACCTCGGCCGATCAGGAGTGCCTTCAATCTTGCGACGAACTCCGATTCTCACCTTTTTTCTCCTAATCTCTTTAGAACGTTTCATACTAAATTCAAATTATATAAATGCTTAAACACACTAAATGTTAATATTATAAAATTAGCCGGCAACCTTACCCACTTTTCTGCGCAATACTTCTCCTTTGTACTTAATGCCTTTTCCTTTATAAGGCTCAGGTTTTCTAAAGGATCTGATCTTAGCGGCTACCTGCCCGATCAATTGTTTGTCAATTCCTTCAAGCCGAATAAGCGGTGGAGTTCCTTTCTTCATTTCAGTAAACACACTCAACTCATCCGGGACATAAAACATTATCGGGTGTGAATATCCGACAGACAATTCAAGCAAATTTCCCTTGTTGGAAACACGATAACCCACACCGACAAGTTCAAGTTCTTTAACTATTCCATCGGTGACGCCTACCACCATGTTATGAATCAACGTGCGATACAACCCATGCATAGAGCGATGACGCTTTTGTTCCGTAGGTCGGACTAATGTCAATACCCCATCCTCTATCTTTACCTCCAAATCAGGATCAATACGCTCCGTTAATGTACCCTTAGGCCCCTTTACAGTAACAATATTCCCTTTGTCAACAGAAATTTCTACCCCCTTTGGCAATTCTATCGGATTCTTTCCTATTCTAGACATATCTATTCGTTTTTAATATACGTAACAAATCAGTTCACCACCCACATTCATCCTTCTTGCTTCTTTATCGGTAATAACACCTTTTGAAGTCGACACTATAGCGATACCCAGCCCATTAATAATTCGTGGAATATCTGTAGCCTTTGCATACTTTCTCAATCCCAACTTACTAATGCGGGCCAGCTTTTTTATTACAGGACTACCGTCGATAGGGTCATACTTCAACGCTATTCTTATTATCGGCAATCCCGTTTCTGAGGTATCAAATTTATACTTTAAAATATATCCTTGATCATACAAGATTTCTGTAATTCTTTTCTTCATTCTGGAAGAGGGAATCGTTACAATCTTATGACCTGCACTTTGTGCATTGCGAATTCGGGTCAGATAATCTGCAATCGGATCTGTTACTTTGACTTTTATACTACTCATCTTACTAAATTTACCAACTTGCTTTTGTGATTCCCGGAATAATTCCACTTAATGCCATTTCTCTAAGTTTGATACGCGACACTCCAAACTTGCGGAAATACCCTCTAGGTCGCCCTGTCAATTGACATCTGTTCTTTAATCGAACTTTGGACGAATTCTTGGGCAACTTATCCAGTTCTTCCCACAAGCCTTGTTCTTTGAGCATTTTGCGTTTTTCCGCATATTTAGCGACCATTCGTTCGCGTTTGCGCTGTCTTGCTATGATAGATTTCTTAGACATATATAATATTAATTTTCTCTGTTTTTAAATGGAAGTCCGAGTTCTTTGAGCAATTCGTATGCTTCTTGATCCGTATTAGCACTCGTTACAAATGATATATCAAGTCCCTCAATGGCATGAATTTTATCAATATTAATCTCGGGAAATATAATCTGTTCTGTAACGCCCATATTATAGTTTCCTCGCCCATCAAAACTCTTGTCCTTTATCCCTCTGAAGTCACGTACACGAGGTAGCGCCACTGATATCAGTCGATCGAGAAACTCCCACATCATTTCTCTGCGCAGGGTCACTTTAGCACCAATGGTCATTCCCTCTCTCAATTTGAAGTTGGATATACTCTTCTTCGCCACGGTAGGAATTGCTTTTTGACCTGTAATCAAAGTCAACTCCTCAAGTGCATGGTTCACCAATTTTTTATCTTGAGTTGCCTTGCCTACTCCGCGGTTAAGGACAATTTTCTCGAGCTTAGGTACCTGCATCGGAGAGGTGTATTCGAACTTCTCCATCAAGTGAGACACCACCTTCTCGGAATAGAACTTCTTTAGTCTGGGTTCGTAACTCATTATTTAATTATTTCTCCTGATTTTTTAGAATATCTTACGATTTTACCATTCTCAATCTTACGTCCAACTCTAGAAGCAGCTCCAGCTTTTGAGTCATAATACGCAACATTTGAAATGGCTATAGGGGCTTCTATTTCCATAATTCCACCCTTTTGAGTCTCAGTAGGTTTTTGGTGTTTCTTTACCATGTTAACCCCTTCTACCAATACTCTTTCTTTCTTCTTGAAAACTTGCAATATACGGCCGGTTTGGCCCTTGCTGTTTCCCGCGATTACAATAACAGTATCGCCTTTTTTAACCTTAAACTTTGGTGCAAATCTTTTACTAGCCACGTTCATCTTATTTTTAAAGCACCTCCGGTGCCAATGAAACAATACGCATATAATCTTTTTCTCTTAGCTCTCTAGCTACCGGACCGAATATACGCGTTCCTCTGGGTTCTTCCGCTGCATTGAGCAATACACAAGCATTGTCATCAAATCGGATATAAGTCCCATCCTTCCTGCGAAGTTCTTTCTTTGTCCTCACAACAACCGCTCTGGTCACAGTTCCTTTTTTAATACCGCCACTAGGTGTTGCGGATTTTACCGTGACAACTATCATGTCCCCCACTGAGGCATACCTTCGTCCAGAGCCACCTAACACACGTATGCAAAGTACTTCTGTTGCTCCGGAATTATCAGCTACTTTTAGTCTCGTCTCCTGCTGAATCATTTTATTCGGGTTTTTATCTTAATTATTTTGCCTTTTCTATAATCTCACTCACACGCCAGGATTTACGTTTACTTAGAGGTCTAGTCTCGACAATCCTCACTTTATCGCCTACTCCACAGCTATTGTCCTCATCGTGTGCAATAAACTTTTTCGACATTTTAACCATCTTGCCATACTTAGGATGGCGAAGTCTTCTCTCCACGAGTACGCTAATAGATTTATCCATCTTATCAGATACGACAATGCCGACTCTTTGCTTGCGTCTTTTGGTATGTTTAACTACTGTCATGAATTCGCTTTTATATATTTCTTCTTAACGTCTTTTTCTTCGGCGTCTTATAATATTATCTCTTTTTGCTAGTTCGTCTTCTGACATCTTAGCTACTTCTCTTCTTCTAATCTCTGTCTTCAATCGCGCTATGTCTCTTCGGAGTACACGTAGTTCTATAGGACTTTCCAATCCCTTTACCGCATGATCAAATTTGAGTGAATCGTAATCGTTTTTAGCAGCTTTAAGCTCCTTGTACAAATCTTCCTCAGCCATATTTGAGAGTTCCTGATATTTTTTCGTTGCCATTTTTAGGATTTTTTCTAATTAATCTACGTAGTCCGGTCTAATAGAAATTTTAGTCTTAACCGGTAATTTTTGCGCCGCTAATCGCAATGCCTCCATTGCTATAGCTGTCGATACACCGTCAATTTCAAACATTATTGTACCTGGCTTTACAACCGCTACATAGTGATCCAATGCTCCTTTTCCCTTTCCCATTCTCACCTCTTGTGGCTTGGATGTAATCGGTTTGTCCGGGAATATTCGAATCCACACTTTTCCCTCTCTTTTCATATGTCGCGTCATCGCAATACGAGCCGCTTCAATCTGTCGACTTGTAATAAAGGCTTCATTTAAAGATTTCAAACCAAATGAACCGAAGGATACCCGATATCCCCTTTGTGCAATCCCCTTGATCCTTCCCTTTTGAGTCTTTCTGTATTTCGTTCTTTTCGGTTGTAACATGGTCTATATTATTAATATTTCTAACGCTTTTCTATTCTTTTCGTCAAAAGTGCTGCAAAGGTACTACAATATACCCAATCTGCACCTACATACATTCATTAAATTATTTTCTTCTGCCTCTTTGCTGGCCTCGTTGTCCACCGCCCCGCTGCTGACGTTTCTTCTTTTGTACTCCAATGTTTGGAGACAAATCACGTTTACCCAATACCTCCCCTTTGCATATCCATACTTTTATACCTATCTTTCCATAGACAGTTAAAGCTTCATTCAAGGCATAATCTATATCTGCTCTAAAGGTGTGCAAGGGAATTCGCCCATCTTTATACTCCTCAGAACGCGCCATCTCCGCACCGTTCAATCGACCTGAAATTCTAACTTTAATTCCCTCGGCGTTGGCGCGCATGGTGGACTGTATAGCCATCTTAATTGCTCTGCGATAATTTACTCTATTCTCCAGCTGACGAGCGATAGATTCTCCTACAATATTGGCATCTAATTCAGGATTGCGAATTTCTATAATATTGATTTGGACATCTTTGCCAATAATTTTCTTGAGCTCTTCCCGGACACTGTCTACCTCTGAACCGCCCTTACCGATAATTATACCGGGGCGAGAGGTATGAATCGAGACGGTAACTCGATTAAGCGTACGCTCTATAATCACTTTTGAAATTCCACCCTTTGAAATACGGGCTTTCAAGTACTGTCGAATTTCGTGATCTCCAACTACGTTTTTTGCAAAATTCTTTTTGTCAAACCAATTAGAATCCCATCCTCGGATGATTCCTAATCTATTACCTATGGGATTAGTCTTTTGACCCATGCTTGATTATTTTAAAGTTATTAATCTTCGTTATTTACTTCTACTGTTTCTTCTACCATTTCCGGCTCTAATTCACTCTCCAAGGGAATTCGATTATCCACGATCAATGTAACATGGCAAGTGCGCTTTCGAATACGATGCGCCCTTCCGTGTGGAGCAGGTCGAAATCTTTTTAGCATCGATCCCTCATCTACCCATATGCGATGGATAAACAAATCATGGTCATCCGCCTCTGCTGTACCCTCCGTCTTATATTCCCAATTGGCAATCGCAGAATAGAGCAATTTCTCGATCCATGTAGCGGCTTCCCGCTTGGTATACTTTAGTGTATTGAGGGCTGATTCAACATCATTTCCCCTAATCAAATCCGCTACCATGCGCATTTTACGCGCCGACATCGTTACATTTCTTAATTTGGCTATAGCTTCCATCTTATTTATCTAAGTTGTGTATTAGTCTGTTATTTTTTACGGTTTCCTGAGTGTCCTCGGAATAATCTAGTCGGAGAAAACTCACCTAGCTTATGACCTACCATGTTCTCCGTTATGAAAACCGGCACAAAGGTCTTCCCATTGTGCACGGCGATGGTCAATCCGACCATATCCGGTATTATCATAGAAGATCTGGACCATGTCTTAATGACATTTTTCCTACCGGAAGCATGTGCTCTTTCCACTTTCTTCAGCAGCTTATGATAGATATAAGGCCCTTTTTTAATTGATCGTGCCATAGTTTAAATAATTATTTTATGATCTATTTATTCATCGGTAGAACAACAGTAGACGAATTCTACCATTTCATACCATTAATTACTTCTTACTCTTCTTCTTCTTGCGTTTCGAAATAATGAGCTTATTAGAAGGCTTGGTCTTACTACGTGTCTTCTGCCCCTTGGCAAAAATCCCAGTACGAGACCTCGGATGCCCTCCTGAAGCACGGCCCTCTCCACCTCCCATCGGGTGATCTACAGGGTTCATCGCCACTCCTCGCGTCCTCGGACGTCTTCCCAGCCATCTCTTTCTACCTGCCTTACCCAACTTCTGTAGCTGATTATCCGGATTGGATACTTGCCCAATGGTCACTCGACAGGTCAAAAGAATCTTTCTAACCTCTCCAGAAGGCAACTTGACGATGGCATACTTACCTTCTCGGCCTACCATTGTCGCATAATTACCTGCACTTCTTGCCAAAGCAGCTCCCTTGCCCGGCTGCATCTCAATCGCATGAACGCTCGTGCCTAGAGGTACTTCTGAAAGAAACAGTGTATTTCCTACATCCGGCGAAGCACCTTTTCCAGATATAATTTTTTGGCCAACTTCAATCCCTCGTGGCGCCAAAATATAACGCTTTTCACCATCGGCATAGACCACCAACGCGATATAAGCTGTTCTATTGGGATCGTATTCTACAGACTTTACGACTGCAGGAATTCCGTCCTTTGTTCTTTTAAAGTCAATAACACGATACTTTCGCTTATTTCCTCCTCCGATATGACGCATTGTCATCTTACCGGTATTATTCCTTCCGCCGGATTTGGTTGTTCCCCGGGTTAATGACTTTTCAGGTTTAGATGCAGTAACCTCTTCATAGGTATTGCTGACTCTAAATCTCAATCCTGGAGTTATCGGTTTAAACTTTTTAACAGGCATAACTTATCTCTTTATTATCTTCTTAAAATTAAATGTCACCGTATAAGTCGATCGTATCTCCTTCTACTAAGGTAACAACCGCTTTCTTATAAGATGGCTTGCGTCCCTGTATAATCCTTGAACGCGTGGATCGGTTTTTGATTTTGGAAGGCATAATCAAGGTGTTTACCCCCTTGACAACTACACCATATTTCTTTTCTATTGCCTTGGCTATCTCAATTTTATTGCAGCTTTTATTGACAATAAAGGTATATTGTCCTTTGTTCTCCACAAGATCTTCGGCCTTCTCCGTAATCACCGGTTTGATCAATATTGTTTTCATAAACAAGTATTTTAAATATATTTTTAAGCGAGTGCATTCAATTGCTCTACAGCACTCTCTGAAATGATAATTTTTCCTCCATTCAAAAGATCATACGCGTTTAAATCAGCAGCCCGGCGGATGTAAACCTTTGGGATATTCCTTCCTGACAGATATACATTTTTATCCATTTCGGGTAAAACCAACATAGACTTCTGACCGGCTACTCCCAGATTTCCAAGTATACTTTGATAGGCCTTTGTCTTGGGAGCATCAAATGAAAAATCTTCGATTACTATCAAGCGATCATTCTTAGCCCTATCCGACAAAACTGATTTACGAGCCAAGCGCTTAACCTTTTTATTCAATTTTAAAGAATAATTTCTAGGTCTGGGGCCAAAAACACGTCCACCTCCTCTAAACAAAGGGTTCTTTATATCCCCCGCCCTAGCGGTACCTGTCCCCTTTTGGCGCTTCAGTTTATGACGGGAACCTTTAACTTCTCCCCGTTCTTTCGCTTTATGGGTACCTTGTCTTTGATTTGCCAGGTACTGTTTTACTGCCAGATAAACTACATGCTCATTGGGCTCGATACCAAACACCTCGTCTGAGAGTTCGATACTTCTTCCTGTAGGTTTTCCTTCTGTATTTAAAATATCCACTTTCATGTGTCTACTTTTTAATGTTTTTTATTGGTATATCCGTCATCTTAGATTCTACGAATCCTTTCTTCAACCGATTTACTTCTCTATAATAATATAAGATCCTTTATGTCCCGGAACTGCTCCTTTTATCAGGATTAGATTCTTCTCAGGAAGAATTTTTACCACCCGAAGATTCTGAATTTTTACACGGTCGGTCCCTGTTCGACCTGCCATTCGCATTCCCTTGAATACTCGAGAAGGGTAAGAGGAAGCTCCGATAGACCCCGGTGCTCTAAGTCGATTGTGTTGACCGTGGGTCGCATCTCCTACACCATGGAATCCATGTCGTTTTACGACCCCTTGGAATCCCTTTCCTTTACTCACTCCGATAACATTGACAAAATCACCTGCTTCAAATACATCACTGATTGCTAGTGTATCTCCAAGATTGACTGGAATATCAAAATCTCTAAATTCCACAATCTTTCGCTTAGGAGTCGTTTTGGCCTTTGCAAAATGGCCAAGCTGAGCCTGGCTAGTATTTTTCTCTTTCTTAGTACCGGTAGCCAACTGGACTGCGTTGTATTGGTCTGTTTCCTCTGACTTCACCTGAGTAACTACATTGGGCTCTGCCAATACAACCGTACAAGGTATCTGCTTTCCCTGTTCATCGTATATACTGGTCATACCGATTTTTGTTCCTATTAATCCGTTCACGGCTATAGTTTTTTAGTGGTTAAATGTTACGGACACTCCCTCCTGCCAACAGGTCGGAGGCCCACAATTAAATGATCAGCCCGAATACTTCCGGGCAACAGGATTATTTACGAGAGTTTTACCTGAATATCAACACCACTTGGCAATTCAAGCTTGGATAAAGCATCAACTGTCTTTGGCGTCGGTGTATAAATCTCGATTAATCGCTTATGGGTCCTCAACTGAAACTGCTCACGAGATTTTTTATTGACGTGCGGGGAGCGCAAGACAGTAAAAATTTGTTTCTCTGTGGGCAGCGGAATCGGACCAGAAACGACAGCGCCACTTGTTCGCACTGTCTTAATAATCTTCTCCGTTGACTTGTCCACCAAATTGTGGTCGTATGAACGGAGCTTAATTCTGATTTTTTGATTCATTGCCTCTTATGATTTATAAAATATATTTCCTTATTTGTACTTAATAATTACACTTCACCTTTGGCCTTCTTGATGACCTCATCGGCGATATTTTTAGGGGTCGGGGCGTAGTGAGAAAACTCCATCGTAGAGCTTGCTCTTCCCGATGTTATCGTCCTTAAGGAAGTCACATACCCAAACATCTCTGACAAAGGAACATCGGCTTGTATCGCTACCGCTCCTCCTGTTCGTGGCTCTTGTCCCTTTGGCAATCCCCTTCTTCTATTCAAATCTCCTATCACAGGTCCTACATATTCCTCCGGTGTTACTACTTCCAATTTCATGATAGGCTCTAGCAATTGTGGATTTGTTTTCGATGCTGCCGCCCGAAATCCCTCCTTAGCACACAGTTCAAAGGCGATCGGTTTAGAATCTACAGGGTGCGTCTGACCATCATATACTCGCACTTTCATACTATCTATCGTATACCCAGCCAATACCCCATTGTCCATCATCGCTTCAAACCCCTTCACTATCGAAGGAATTAACTCCCGCGGTATCGAACCTCCAAATATGTCATTGACAAATTGGAGTCTCTTCTTTCCACTTTGAAATTCGTCACTTTCTAAAAATTCTTCATCCGCCGGCCCCAACTCAAAAGCCATCTGCGCAAACAATCCGGATCCACCCGTCTGCTTCTTCAATCGCTCGGTGTGATCCACCGTTTTAGTCAATGCTTCTTTGTAGCTAACTTGTGGTTGGCCTTGATTGCAATCCACCTTAAACTCTCTCTTCAATCGATCTACGATGATCTCTAAGTGCAATTCTCCCATTCCACTAATAATTGTCTGATTCGTGTCTTCATCATATCGAACTTTGAAAGTGGGGTCCTCCTCTGCCAATTTCGCAAGGGCCATCCCCAATCGATCAAGGTCTTTCTGTGACTTGGGTTCGACTGCCACTCCGATTACCGGCTCCGGGAAAGACATACTCTCCAATATTATCGGATGACCGGGCGCACAAAGTGCATCCCCTGTTCGGATATCCTTAAAGCCAACTCCCGCTGCAATATCTCCTGCTTCAACTTTATCAACAGGATTCTGCTTGTTGGCATGCATCTGGTACAGTCGAGATATACGTTCTTTCTTGTCCGTACGTGAGTTGACAATGTAACTTCCAGCATCGAGCTCACCCGCATAAATCCTCATAAAGGACAATCGTCCGACATAGGGATCCGTCGCAATCTTAAAACACAAAGCAGTAAATGGCTCATCTACTGTCGGCTTTCTTATCTCGGTTTGCTCCGTTTTAGGATTCATCCCTTCTATGGGCCCTTTGTCCAATGGGGAAGGCAAGTAGGCACAACAAGCATTCAGCAATGCTTGAACCCCTTTGTTCTTGAAGGCCGATCCACACATTATCGGAGTCATACTCATATCGATCACCGCTGCGCGAATCGCTGCACGCATCTCCTCTTCGGATATAGAATCGGGATCTTCAAAATATTTCTCCATTAAGGTCTCATCATACTCTGCAACCGCCTCTAATAACTGCTCCTTATATTGACTTACCGTATCTACCAAATCCTCGGGCACCGGAATAACCTTGTAGGTCATCCCTTGATCCTCCTCATTCCAAATAATGGCTTCATTGGTAATCAAATCAACAACTCCTTTAAAATTCTCTTCCGCGCCTATTGGCACCTGCAAGGGAACTGCATTAGCTCCCAACTTTTCCCTGATGTCATTGACGACATTGAAAAAATCCGCTCCGGATCGGTCCATCTTATTGACAAAGCCAATACGTGGAACTCGATATTTATCTGCCTGGCGCCAGACGGTCTCCGACTGAGGCTCCACTCCCGAAACAGCACAGAAAAGAGCTACCGCTCCATCCAATACCCGTAGTGAACGCTCCACCTCAACTGTGAAATCCACGTGACCGGGCGTATCTATAATATTGATATCATAGCTCTGGTCCTTCCAGTTCCAAGAAACCTTTGTCGCAGCGGAAGTAATCGTAATACCCCGTTCCTTCTCTTGGTCCATATGGTCCATCGTCGCCGCTCCATCGTGTACCTCCCCGATCTTATGCGTCATACCGGTATAATATAGTATCCGCTCTGTCGTCGTTGTCTTTCCTGCATCAATGTGCGCAGCAATACCGATATTTCGTAATAAATTTAAATCCTTCGCCATAATACCTTCTAAGCGTTCAAATAATTATTAAACTTTAAAATGTGCAAATGCTCGGTTAGCTTCTGCCATTCGATGCATCTCGTCTTTTCTCTTGCATGCCCCTCCTTCATTATTAAAAGCGGCTAAAATCTCTGCAGCCAATTTTTCAGCCATTCCCTTTCCACCTCGTGATCTTGCATATTTGATCAACCATTTCATACCAATAGAAACGCGTCTTTTAGCCGGTATTTCCGTCGGTATCTGAAAGGTCGCCCCACCAATCCGCTTAGAACGCACCTCCAAGTGCGGAGTAGCATTTACCAGAGCCTTCTTAAAAACTTCGTGTGGATGCTCTTCATTGCGCTTCTCTACTATATCCATCGCATCATAATATATCTTCATGGCCACTGTCTTCTTCCCTTCCCACATCAAATTATTGATGAATTGCATCACCAATGGATCATTAAATCTAGGATCTGGGGCTATATATCTTTTCTTTGGCTTCTTTTTTCTCATAACTTATTATTGTTATTTATAATCGTTGATGGATTACTCTATTTCTTCGGTCTCTTGGTTCCGTATTTCGATCTACTCTGCTTTCTATCTGATACCCCGGCTGTATCCAGCGCTCCTCTAATGATCGTGTATCGTACTCCCGGCAAATCCTTTACCCGTCCGCCTCTGATAAGTACGATGGAGTGCTCTTGAAGATTATGCCCTTCTCCCGGAATATAACAGATCACCTCAACCCCATTGGTAAGACGAACCTTTGCTACTTTTCTCAAAGCAGAATTCGGCTTCTTTGGAGTCGTCGTATACACTCTTGTACATACCCCTCGTTTTTGAGGACAGGCATTGAGCGCACGTGTCTTACTGACCGTTACGATCTTCTTCCTTCCTTTGCGTACCAGTTGATTAATTGTAGGCATAAAATTCTTTTATAATTTTTAACTAAAATCCGATCTGATCTTACCCTTTTTCAAAAGAGAGTGCAAAGGTATATCTTTTTTGGATACTGACAACAAAATAATGAAAAAAAATTCAAGCTATTTTAATTTGACTCTTCCCACCTTTCTCTGGTGTGAAACGAACTTGAATTATTATTAATCATAAATTTCACACAGAAGTAGGTCTATACTATATGCCCATAAAATCATGAATGCTGAAAACGATGCGATTACATATGCACAGAAAACTTTATAATACTTTTCTTTTCTATTTATTAGAAATTTTTAAAGATATGACACGAACATGAATTTTATTAAACATAAATTTCACACAGAGTTTTGTTTAAAAAAATTCATGTGAGAGCGAAGCGGTTACATAGCTGCAGAAAATTTATAATACATTTATTATCTAATTATTATAAATTTTTAAAGATATGAAATGGTGCCCTCTCGGAAGAGCCTGCTAACTTGTATTGCAACAAGAAAAACGAATCTATCTTTATATTTTATACTTTTATATTGTATATTTTCAATACATTATATCGGTTTATATAATTTTTATATGTATTAATTCTTTATTTACGAGATACATAATCGCCGATATGCTTAGAAGATACAACTCTTGTAAGAGGGAGAAGTCCTATTATCTCTTTATATAATACTAATATATTTACTTTCAGTCAATTACAAGATGTACATCATTATTATAAAATTATTGCTTAGTAATGACCAAGATATGTATTACTTTTACCCCAAACTTATCTTTATGCTCCACCCACCTATATCCATTCGCAAAGCGACCATCGAAGATATGACCGATATCCACCGGCTTGTTTACCAATTAGCCGTTTATGAAAAAGCGCCAGAAGAAGTGACTACAACCCCCGACCAATACCGTCGTGACTTCGCTAACCATGTATTTGATTGTCTGGTTGCCATCGTCGATAGTCAGATCGTCGGTATCGCACTTTATTTCGTCGCCTATTCTACCTGGAAGGGCCCGATGATCTACCTGGATGACTTTGTCGTCGATGTCCGGCACAGAGGGCAGGGTATCGGACACCAGCTCTTCGATGCCCTACTCCTCGAAGCCAAAAATAAAAACATCCATAGGGTCAAATGGCAAGTACTCGACTGGAACACCCCTGCTATCCGATTCTATGAAAAATACAACGCCTCCTTCGACAAATCCTGGTGGAACGGGACCATTACGATTGAGCCGTAGAGAAGGTAGGGCTCCCGTCTCTACAGGATGTTTTTTTTTGAACACCTGGATTTTGTT
>JALSTN010000129.1 GCA_026983735.1 Saprospiraceae bacterium
TGTCTACACTTTCTTCGGATGCGAGGAAGCGCTTACGAACAGTGGAGGAATTTTCAGATTTGGGAAGTGGATTGAATATCGCGATGAGAGATTTGGATATTCGAGGTGCAGGAAATTTGTTTGGAGGTGAGCAGAGCGGCTTTATAACCAATATCGGCTACCACACGTACCAAAAAATATTGGAAGAAGCTATACTGGAACTTAAGACCAATGAGTATAAGTCGCTTTATGAAGATCAACTCAAGGAGCAAGGCCAACAATTTGTTACTGAAGTAACTATAGATACAGAGGAAGAAATACTCCTCCCGGATCGCTATGTATCTAATATTCAAGAGCGATTGAGTCTGTATTCCAGATTGGATGTAATAGAGACAGAAGAGGGGCTGGAGCGCTTCGCTATGGAACTTAAAGATCGATTTGGTCCCCTTCCAAAGTCTGTGGAAACACTTATCGAAGGACTTCGATTGCGTTGGGTATGCCGTAAGGCAGGTTTTGAGCGAGTAACCATAAAAAATAATGTATTTAAAGGGTATTTTCCGGTCAATCCTCAAAGTGCCTTTTATGAAAGTAACTATTTTCAAAGCCTGTTGGCTTACATCGCTACGGGCAATTCAGGATTTAGCTTAAAACAGGGAAGAAAGCATCTCATGTTGATTCAAGAAGGTATACCAGGAGTATTGGTAGCACGCCATGTACTCGAGAAGCTTTTGGCGGAAATGAGTGCATAAGCCTCTATAGGAAAGTATATATTTTAGCTAGCGCTTAAAACTTATAGACCTATGCTTTTCCTAAATTTTATCTAGGGCTGTCGTGATGACTTTGATGAGATCCTCTACATTTTCAATTCCGATAGATAAGCGTATCAGCTTTTCGGTGATATTCATCGCGTACAGTTGTTCATGTTCTATTCCCGAATGCGTCATGGTAAAGGGGTGCTCGACCAATGACTCTGTCCCCCCGAGGCTAACCGCAAGCTTGATAAGTTCAAGCCCATTTATAAATCGGAAAGCTTCTGCTTCTCCCCCTTTGACATCAAAGGAGACCATTGCTCCGGGGGCCAGACACTGTTGTTTATAAATATCATAAGCCCGAGTTCCGGGTTTGATTAATCCAGGGTAATAGACCTTTTCGACTTTAGGGTGGGATTGGAGCACTTCGACGATTCTTGTGGCATTTTGAGTTTGTTGATCCATTCTTACTTTGAGTGTTTCCAAACTACGCATGAGCAGCCATCCGGTCCAAGGACCAGCCATATTACCCAGAAAAGTACGAAGTGTTTTAATACGTCCGATTACCTCTGAAGAACCACAGATGGCACCGGCGATGACATCACTGTGTCCCGAAATGTATTTGGTAGCAGAGTAGATGGACATATCTGCCCCATGTTTTAAAGGATGTTGCCAGATAGGACCTAAAAAGGTATTGTCTACTGCTACATAAACCCGTTCATCTCCCGTGCTATACTTTTCAGCTAGACGTTTGCACATCTGAATATCTATTAGAGTATTGGTCGGGTTAGACGGTGTTTCTACATAAATCATCCGCAATGCCTCCTTTTTTCCAGAGGACTCTATGATTTGAGCAATGTCCTGTTCTGTTTGAGTGGGTAAAAACCCAAGGGCGGTTATTCCTATTTTAGGCAAAAAATGTTTTATGAAATGGTCGGTACCTCCGTATAAAGGCATACTGTAAAGCAATAAATCACCAGGCTTCAAAAATTCTAACAGAACGGTTGAAATCGCGGACATACCACTTTCAAAAACAGCGGCATCTTCTGCGTCATCCCATAGTTTGAGTCTAGTCTCCAAAATCTCCATATCCGGATTATTCAAGCGACTATATATCAATCCTAACTCTTCATTGGGCAACTGCTCTCTAAGCCCGTAGGCTACTTCGAAAAATGCTTTTCCCTCTTCCGCACTTTGAAAAACAAAAGTAGAAGTTTGGAAAATAGGACATTTTAATGCCCCTTCGGATAGTTCAGGCTTATATCCATAAGACATCATTAAGGATTCGGGATTAAAGCGATTTCTCTTGTCCATGGGTGTTTGATTTTTATTTCTTTGACTTATTATTAATATTATTGTACTTCTATCAGGTTTTATCCTCTTATGGCTCCTCCATCTATCAAAATATTAAAGATATCAAATCTTAATGGCAAGAGTAGGAGGATCTATAAACAAAACACAAATGTACATATATTATAGCTCAGTTCTTTTTTTTACTGAATAAAGAAGTATCCGTTAAAGTAAACCCCAATTGTACGATTGGATAAGAGTTAAGGGATACATGCACCTAGTAGTTTGTGTTCCCGTAGAGATAAGTAAGATAAGTAGGGTACAGTTTCATCAGAAAAGGATACAAGGATACAGGGAGGATTACAGTAAGCAAGGCTTCAAAAGCCAATCCATCTGTGCCCCGTGCTATATCTACTAATCATAGAATATCTCGCTATAGAAGACAATAACGACTCAAGAGGGAAGGGGTGATTAGAAGAGAAAGAAGAGCAAATAGAGAAAAAGGATAAATAAGGCTTTAATCCTTTTCACAAACACAAGCTTTAAGTTTGTCCAAGTCCCGAATTAAAAGGCGCCGTCTATCGTAAGTAATAATATTTTGAGCTTTCAATTCATTGAGGATAGTAGTGACCGTTTGTCTAGAGGTAGCCGTGAGATTTGCTATATCCTGATGGGTATAGAATTTGCGCACGACCCATTCATAACCGACTCTTTCCCCCCTTGCGTCAACCAAATCACTTAGAAATTCGAGAATTCTGGTTCTACTATCTTTAAACATGAGTGCTTCCAGTCTTCTTTCCATTTCTAATGCTCTTTTGGCAAAGAGTTTCATCATAAAAAGATTCAACGGAGAGTGATCTTTGAGGAGGGCTTTCATATCTGTGGCATCCATCAGACAAACGGTGGTTGACTCCATGGCCAAGGCAAAATCTTTACGTTTAGAATGTCCAGCAGCAGCTAATTCTCCGAACACCTCTCCCGGGCCTAAAATGGACTTAGCGATCTCTTGTGGGGGATCTCCCTGAGAATAAGTACCTATTTTTACTCTACCTTCAAGAATGAAGTACACTTTATTAGCATCTGCTTCAGGCATGAAGATATATGAATTTTTCTTAAAGGTCTTGTGCTCTAACCGCTCTACGCTCTGTCCCATTTTGGTAGGGCAAAACAGACTACTAAGATCAATATTTTCTAAGAACCAAAATGATTGTTGGCTGCTATTTGACATGTTAGTTGATTTAC
>JALSTN010000130.1 GCA_026983735.1 Saprospiraceae bacterium
AACCAATTATGGAGTTTTCTCAAAAAGAATATGCTACAATCCGATGGATCTCTACATCGTAACTTTAAGGACGGCAAATCAGGAATTAATGGCTTTCTCGATGATTATGCACTCACAGCAGAAGCTTTATTGGACCTTTATGAGGTCAGTTTTAATCCACAACACCTCAAGGATGCAACTGCTCTTATCCGGTATGCTCTATCCCATTTTAGTGATCCCAATGACCCATTACTATTTTACACTTCAGACAAAGATCCGTCCTTAATCACCAGAAAAAAAGTAACCACTGACAATGTAATTCCCGGATCTAATTCAGTGCTAGCCTATACGCTATATAGGCTGGGCATAATGCTGGACAACGGCGATTTTGAAGATAAGGCCAAGAACATGTTGCTCCGTATGCAAAATGATCTGGAAACTACCACTCATCCCGGGTACTTAGCTAAATGGATGCAACTGTATAGCGATTTTGTTCATCGCCCATATGAAATCGTAATCATGGGACCCCAATACAAACGTTTACAAAAGCAGCTCTACACCCGTTTTATCCCCAATGCTGTTTTCCTCGGGGGAGCAGAAGAATCAGATTTAGAGCTACTCAAAGATAAACTTCAAGGAGATCAAACCTATATCTATGTATGCGTCAGAAAAGTATGCAAGTTGCCTACCCAAGATGTAGAAAAAGCGTTTAGTCTGCTCGACAAATAATTTCTTAATCCATCAACTCAAACCAAATGAATCGTATAATTGCTTTAATCTTAATCACCATCAGTGTTTTGCTGGGAGCGATATCTTGCAATGAGGTAGATAACCATTCGACAAAGGCAAAATCTACAACAGCTAAACAAAACCCTATGGAGCAAAAACTTGGGAAGTATGTTAAAGTACGCCTGACCTCAGACCTCTCACATCTCTCGCCTGATCAAAGAGAGATGTTGATCATACTTATAGAGGCGGCAAAATTTATGGATGCGATTTTTTGGCAAGAATCCTACGGAGACACTACCCAGCTATTTAAAAGTATAGCCGATCCATTCATTGAACAGTTTGTCCGTATAAATTATGGGCCATGGGATAGACTTGATGGCAATAAGCCTTTTGTCAAAGGAATCGGCCCCAAGCCACTCGGAGCAAATTTCTATCCCAAGGATATGTCCAAGCAAGAATTTGAAGACTGTCCACTTCCGGATAAAAAGAGTCTATATACTGTTTTAAGGCGAGATGAATATGGCAATCTTGCTACGATACCTTACCACGATCATTACGCCATCCCTACCCGATTAGCTGCCGCGCTACTGAGAGAAGCTGCCAAGAAAGCCACAAGCAAGAACTTTCAGTTTTACCTCAATAAAAGGGCCTATGCATTGGAAAATGATGACTATCAGTCCTCGGATTTTGCGTGGTTAGATTCCAAAGACAATCTTATCGACATAGTTATTGGCCCCATTGAGACCTATGAGGATCAACTCTTTGGGTATAAAGCCTCGCATGAAGCCTACGTCTTACTCAAAGATACCTCATGGAGTAACAAATTAAAACGATTTGCCCGGTATCTCCCGGAATTGCAAGAAGGACTCCCTGTATCTGATAAATATAAACAAGAAAAACCTGGAACAGACGTTGAGCTCAATGCTTATGATGTGGTCTTTTATGCCGGGGATTGCAATGCGGGGAGCAAAACCATAGCTATTAATCTTCCCAATGATGAAGAGGTACAACTCAAAAAAGGAACACGCAGACTACAGTTAAAGAACGTAATGCGATACAAGTTTGATAGTATTTTAATCCCTATTGCACAAGTCCTATTGGATCCTGCACAGCGAAGATATATCAATTTTGATGCATTTTTTGCCAACACGATGTTTCATGAAGTTGCACATGGGTTGGGCATAAAAAACACGATAAACGGCAAAGGTACAGTTCGGGAATCCTTGAAAGAGCTGTCCTCTGCTTTAGAGGAAGGCAAGGCCGATTTGCTCGGACTTTATATGGTCAAACAACTGCATGACAAAGGGGAGTTAAAGGGTGACATCAAAGGGTATTACACTACCTTTATCGCCAGTATTTTTCGGTCTATCCGGTTTGGGGCCTCCAGTGCGCACGGTAAAGCCAATATGATTAGATTCAATTATTTTCAAGATAATGGGGTAATCGTATTTGATCAACAACAACAATTCTATCGCATCAACTTCGATGCCTTCGAAAAGGTAATGCAGTCACTTTCCAACATCATACTAACCATCCAGGGAGATGGCGATTACTCACGGTGCAAAACGTTAGTGGAAGAAAAAGGAGTAATTCACCCACAGCTTCAAGAACAACTTGACAGATTAAACACTCTAGGGATACCTGTGGATATAATCTTTGAACAAGGCCCGGAGGTATTGGGGTTGCGATAAAAGTAGTCCCTCGATCGACTAAAATAAATATTGTAGTCGCCATTCGATGCCCCATTTGTCCGAAGGCCCAGCTTGTGTAAATTGGCCAGTTACCGAGGATAGTTTGACTTCTGCTATCCCGATGCGCCGGTACTTATACTTCAGATAGAACATCCATTTAGTGCCTCTACCATAGTAAAAAGGGATGGCGTAAGTGCCTGAAATTCCATTTTCATATGCAAATATTCTTGTTTCGTATAGTGGAGCATCAAAGCCCGCAAAACGTATTTTAAAGACAATAGGATATTTATCTGAATAATACAAGAGGTCTTGAAATAGGAGGTATCCATATGAAATGGCGTCCAATTGTTCATACCGAATGCCCTCGTATCGCCCTCGCAAGATGAGTTGTTTGCTTACATGATAGGTACCGTGAAGCCTAACATTGAATTGTTGTTTTTCCGATGCAGAAGTATAATTTTTACTGGAAAATTCCTTCGGTGTTTTTTTTAAGCCGGTACGATACTTGAGTTGCGCATACACCTCATATTTTTTCCTCTTCGTATAACTGCATCTCAAAAGAACATCATGTCCCCTCGAATAAATAAATGCATCCTTTTGGGTAGCCGGGTAGACCCACCTATCCATATACCCCTTTATTGACCATGCCCGAGTAGGTTGCCATTCGATCCCCCAATAAATGCCCCGTTCGTTGCCCACATAAGTAGACGATCGAAATGCATCGCTCCAGATAGAAGAATAATTATCTGAATAGTGCCGATGAAGTACACTCAAACTCAATGTCTTATCTAGGGGAAATAACACCCCGTTAAGTACAGCATAAGTAGCATCAGACTTTAAGGCTTCCTCACCAAAAAGCATACAACTCCCCAAGTATTGTTGAAAGGAGATACTAGCCAATTCTGAGAAGGGTTTATGGACATTTGGTTTAATTGTTTTATTGCCTTCAAAGGTACGCATTTGGAGTAAGGCATTCATCGCCAGATGCGTCGTAGGGTTATGGTATGAAATGGTAAAACCCGTCTGTGCTAAAGCTAAGTTTTCTCTTCGCGCTTTCGTCCCCCGGGTATCGTGTAAACCGGAGCGGTTAACACTTCCTAACATAACTATTGAGCTGTCTGCATTGAATCGCCAAGTGGCATCCAAACGTCTCATTGAACCAAAGAACATTCCCTTCCAACGATTAGAGAAAGAACCCGAGAGACCAACTCCACGCATGAAGGCAAAACTCCCGGAGGAGCGATAAGGAGCCAGGATGTGCTGTGTACCTATATTAATATTATTGACAAGAGAAGATTTCATTGTCCTAAACCCTTGATGTACGATGAGTCCCTCCCCCATATTGACTACAAAATCTCCCAAAGCGATACGAGAAATACGACTTTTGGGAGAATAAATAAACCCATGCAATTGAATTTGATCCGGGAGTAATACCTTATTAATTTTCCTCCAACTCTCCCCTTCTTGTTGGCGGAACCTGACCCCAAAACTGCGATTAATACTATTCCTGTATTGTACAACCAGGTCTTGAGGTAAGTTGCCGGAATAAAAACTACTGGCACCTAAATTTCGAGCATTTACCTTGGCTCTCCAGCCTATACTCCACATAGGCGGAGGGGTTATTAATCGAGTGGTCGCTAAACTGTTTTTCAGTGTAAATATAGGCTGGGGAATTTGGAGAAACGGTTGTATCAAGTGAGCTTTTTCCGGAGGAAGCCCCTCCACAGCATTCAACTCATCTAAGGACGAATAAGGTCCTACTACTTTTCTATAGGAAATGATCGCAAGAATTTCTCTTTCATTCAATACTCGAAGCAACGCTAAATCACTGCCACTCACCTTGTTGATATCCAAAGGGTGCTTAAGTAGTTGCACTAAGTTTATCTCTATCTCCTCCAATAGGCCATCGGATGGGGATTCCTCTTGGTTATCAAGCATGACCTGAATAATAGCTTCAACGGGGTCTTGTGCATTTCCTGCAACACAGCACAATATAATCAAAAACACGATGGATAAATCATGGAGCAAAAAGCGAGTCATAAAGCGGTGTTCTAAAATTATTTTTTCATTAATCCCCCACTACCCGATGAGTCTAATTTCAATATCAAAAAAATAGCTCACCCCCACAGATCTAAATGGAGAAAATAGCATGTTCCCTGCAAATATAATTAAAGTTTTAAGATTAAAGGTAAATATTTAAGAAAATCTAACCATCATGCAACATTTCCTTAGTTCAGCTCATTACCTTATCACAGGTTTTATCGTCGTATTAATAATTATTACATATTAATAATATTTATAATAAATATTATACCTTTGCAGCTGGAACTCGACTTTTTAAATGTAAGCTAGTAAGATACGATAAAGGTATCAATAGCAAATAGACAAAGTCAACTTTAAAGCGAGTCTGAATTTTGTTAAGCATAAATTCACTCAAAAAGAGGACAATAGTATTTGTCCTTAAGATTATTAAAGCATTTAATTTCAATTTACTTTAATTATTTAACAACATGAAGAACAGAATCCAATCATTACTTGTCATTTGTATGGTCCTTATAGGATGGGATATAAGTGCACAAAGCATAGTACTTGAAACGCAGAAAGCGCCCTATATTGCCCTTGCAGATAGAGGTAATCCTACCATATTATATGGGAAATATTTCATACAAGACACTGCATTTTCTTTTGAACTGCCTTTCCCTATTACCATCAACCAAACGAAATACACGACACTTTGGGCCTCCACACGTGGAAAATTAACAACGGCCAATCCATCTGATGGTTATCCTCTTGATGTATTAAGCGTCATCGATGCCAATCTGCAGGGAAGTTGGGGTGATGAGACTGAAACCATTCTCTCCTCTATGGTGATAAATACAGCCCCGGAACGAATATTTATAATAGAATGGAAGGATTTTTACTTTCGTGAGTTCGAAGGCTTTTTCGATCATTTAAATGTACAAATATGGCTATACGAAAAAGATGGAAAGATCGAATATCATTATGGAAAAAGTGATTTAGAACTCATTTATGCACGATATGTTGAAGATACTTTGGGGCATTTTGGAGGTTATGTAGGCATGGGAACGATGCATTCCAAAACCAATTATGAGGGAGTATGGCTTTATGGGGATTCTACTTCACCTCAGATAATCAATTTTATCCCTGATGCGGATTATCGCATTGGTAAATACAGATTGGGGATTCCTAAAGATAGCACGGTGTATGTCTTTGCAAAACAAGATCCTTTAGGCAACTTAGCGGAGAAAACAACTAACGAAATTGAATTCAAGCAGCCTACTCCTTCAAACATCGAACTCACGGTCTCTAATAAATATCTAAACCGTTCTGTTTTCGTGTATAATCTATCCGGACAACTTATCAAAAAAGATGCTTTGCGGAAACCACAGATCAATATTGACTTAGGATCGGTTCAAGCAGGGTTTTACCAAGTAAGTATCCCGCTGGAAGGAGGACGTTTCTGGTCACATAAGTTTTTTATCCCCAATAAATAAACTCTATTGCCAGTGATAGACCACTCCACATTGACAAAAAGGTATTATACCATATCGGAGGTCGCTGCTATGCTGGAAGTAGCGACTTCACTTTTGCGGTTTTGGGAATCGGTTTTTCCATCTGTTCGTCCGGTAAAATCAAAGAGAGGAGAAAGGAGGTACACCCCTGAAATGATCATTCACATCCAGGAAATATACGAATTAGTCAAAGTAAAAGGTCACACTTTGGAAGGAGCCAAAATCGCCTTAAAGGAGAGAAAAAAGCACCGCAAATTAAAAGGAGAAATCCTTTACAGACTATCGGAGGTCCGGCGGCGACTTGAACAAATTAACACTAGTCTTAAATAAAAAAGGAAATATCCAATACTGGCCCCTCGTTATCATCTAATTTAGATAAAAAAGAATAACTGTCCATCAAGCCTTCCGGATGATTGACATGTTATCTAATATGCGTTCTTATACAAAGTTCTATTGCATCTATCCTCATAAGATGCATGGTGCTTATTCCACTTGAGGAAGGGAGCATTCGAGTAAATCCTACCTACAAAACGCTAAGTGAGGGTAAAACTTGACCACTTATGCAACCATTTCATACCCCCTGCAACTCCCCTTACGAGCCCAACTCACAGCGTTGTAAAAGCCAGTAATCACTCCATAACTTAAATTAAGTATGCCGCTTAAAATCAAGTTAAGCTTCAAGCATGAATGGATATTTATAGTCATGAGGCGGGTTAAAGTTTTCCTTAATGGTGCGAGGAGAAACCCATCTCAACAAGTTCAACATCGAACCGGCCTTGTCGTTCGTGCCGGATTGACGGGCACCCCCGAAAGGTTGTTGTCCAACGACAGCACCCGTCGGTTTATCATTGATATAATAATTGCCGGCAGCAAAACGCAGTTTTTCAGAAGTATCACGAATCACATTTCTATCTTGCGCAAAAAGAGCGCCGGTCAAACCAAAAGGAGTAGATTGGTCAACAATTTCAACAATTTCATCAAACTGATCGTCCTCGTAGACGTAAATGGTGAGCACCGGGCCAAAAATCTCTTCACACAATGTACGGTAATAAGGGTTCTGCGTTCGGATGACCGTGGGTTCAACAAAATACCCGACAGCATCATCATATCCACCACCAAATACGATTTCCACTTGATCATCCTTCTTCGCCTGATCGATATAACTGACGATTTTATCAAATGCTTTACGATTAATTACTGCATTAATGAAATTTCGGAAATCTTCAGGAGAACCCATTTTTATTTCGTTCAGATGCTCTTTCATAATATCATGTATCTGGCGCCAAAGACTTTTAGGAATATAAGCTCTAGATGCTGCAGAGCATTTTTGACCTTGATACTCAAAGGCCCCACGCGTAAGAGCAACGGCAGAAGCTATCGGGTCAGCAGAAGGGTGAATCAGCACGAAGTCTTTCCCCCCGGTCTCCCCTACTATACGAGGATAGGACTTATAAATAGGAAGATTATCTGCAATGGTCTTCCATAAGTGTTGGAAAGTAGCCGTACTTCCGGTAAAATGCAAACCTGCAAATTCCGGATGAGAAAATATCACTTCTCCAGCATCCGCACCATTGACATATATCAAATTTATAACTCCATCAGGAAGTCCGGCCTCCCGAAGTAATTCCATGATAACCCAAGCGCTATAGATTTGATCCCCGGCAGGTTTCCAAACAACGGTATTGCCCATTAGGGCAGGAGCCCCTGGCAGATTACCTGCAATCGATGCAAAATTGAATGGTGTCAAGGCAAATATAAAACCCTCCAGTGGACGGTACTCCATACGATTCCAAATCCCCGGTGAACTTTCCGGTTGTTCTTCATATATCTGAGTCATAAAGAGTGCATTGTACCTAAAGAAATCTGCCAATTCACAGACGATATCAATCTCCGCTTGAAAAACATTTTTAGATTGGCACAACATAGCGGCGGCATTGAGTTTGGCCCTATATGGACCCGAAATCAAATCAGCTGCTTTCAAGAATATAGCAGCACGCTCTTGCCAAGGCATCGATTCCCATGAAGGTTTAGCCTCCAAAGCTGCTTGAATAGCTTTAAGCACATGCTCCTGTCCTCCCTTATTGTAATGACCTAACAGATGCTGATGGTCATGAGGAGGGTGAATGGACACTTTATTATCTGTCCTTACCTCTTCCCCACCAATGAACATAGGGATATCCAGTTTTACAGCATTTAGTTCAGCATAAGCTTGCTTGACCTCAGATTTTTCTTTGGAACCGGGCCCATAAGACAAAATCGGCTCATTGGATATTTCAGGCAACAGATAGAATGCGTTGGACATAGATATTATTTTTATAGAATGAAAAGAAAAGAGTTCAAATAGTACATTTATCCGTGAGTATCTTCCTGGAGAAAGTTAGAGTTATATCCTTTACAAAGTATCAATACCCATTTCTGTAATTAATCAGGATAACTAAGCTATCTTAGAAGAAGTCATTTACTCAAATCGGTGCAAAGATATGCGAATTATCATTTCGGGCTTAAAAATATTTATTGATTCGATTATTAATTGCTCGGTAATATCATTATTTCCTAATCCTTATCATGTTACAAATGAAATAAATATGTGTTGATCCGAAGTATTTTTTAAAAAAAAAAGCTGGAAAACATATTGTTAATTTAACCATATGTTATATCTTGCGACCGATTTATAACACAGAGAGGACTATTCTAAGTACGATTTATAACTTAATTGTTAAACAAAATATTAACAAATGAAACGAACCAATACGTTATTTACATTATTATTGGTTTGTCTAGGTTCCCTTGGAGCATTTGCTCAAACTATTACAGGGACTGTGACAGACTCAAAGGACAATGCACCTCTCATAGGAGTCAATGTAATTGTCGAAGGTACCCAACGGGGTACGATTACAGATTTAGACGGGCGGTTTGAAGTACAAGCTAAGCCAGGCGACCATTTGCTCTTTTCATACATAGGGTATGAAGACATGAAGGTCGAGGTAGTGGCCGATGTGTCAGACTACAATGTCGTTTTATCCGGTTCAAATGTAAAATTGGATGAGGTTGTCGTTACGGCACTTGGAGTTACAAAGGAGAAAAAAGCTTTAGGTTATGCTATTGATGAGATTTCCTCAGATGAAATCAAGAATGCTGGCAGTCCCAATGCGGTTATGGCCTTGCAAGGCAAAGTGGCGGGATTGCAGATCAGTCAGTCTTCCGGGACACCTGGTGCGGGTGCCAACATTCTATTGAGAGGTATTTCTTCTCTGAATCCAGGAAGATCAAATCGACCCTTGTTTGTCATAGACGGAATTGAACTTAGTGATGATGTAGATGTAGCCCCTATCACTTCTGACAAGGTTAACCTAGGATTAGGTGCGGGAAGTAAAACACAAGGAGCTGTCACTAACAGATCAATGGACTTAGATCCTAACGAAATAGCAAAATTGACGGTACTTAAAGGAGCTGCAGCCACTGCACTATACGGAGTACGAGCTGCCAATGGGGTCATCATCATTACTACAAAGAAAGGCGCATCGGGAAAACCAAGTGTTGATGTAAATTATTCGACAGGATGGTCCAATATGCTTAAATGGCCTAAGGTTCAGACAGACTTTATCGATGGTCATCGAAGTACATCAAGACGTAGATACCGACCGGACAGGCCTTTTAGAGAGCCTTATGGATACAACAGATATTGGGATAGCTGGGGTTCTGCTTATACGAAAGACAGCAAGCTAGTATTGCTCAATGGTAAAGAAGAGCGCCCACATGACGTATATGATGAGTTCTTCAGAACAGGTTCTTCCACTTCGTTTGGGGCAGGGATCACTGCGGGAAATGAGCGATTCAAATACCGCCTATCTGCCAACAAACTTAAGACAAATGGAATTACTCCTAATACTTATTGGGGTAGGACCAATTTTAACCTTAGGAGCTCTTATAAGTTTAATGAAAGACTCACCATTGATGGTTCTGTTATCTATGCTAAAACCGGCGGAAACAAACCCCATGAAGGAAGAAAGTCAGTTGTCAATGTATTGAGCTATATGTCTAATATGGTTGATCAGACTTCTTATATACAACCGTATACCTACCGAAAGAACTTTTCCTACAGTATTATAGATCATCCGCTTTTTCTTGCTAGAAAAAACACAAATATTGATGATGTAGATCGAATTATCGCCTCTATTAATTCCAATTTCAAATTGGCAGACAATCTTAACTTGAATTATAAAATTGGTGCAGATGCATATTCGGATGGTAGAGAGCGAATCGTTGATCCGGAGACGGACGAAGGAACAAATATGCATGGATTTATCGTCGAGAACAATATCCGTAAGCGAACATTTACCTCCAACTTGTCTCTAAATTACAACACACGCCTAACAGATGCACTAGGCATGGAAATTACGTTGGGGCATTATATGTATGCATGGAACAGAAAGCGCGTTACGGTGAGAGGTGAAGGATTTGTGCTAGAAGACTTTTACAACTTGAATAACAGTAGCTTTTTATTTCAAAGCAATAGTTTTACAAGATATCGCAATATGGCCCTATATGGTCAGATGGTATTTGACTACAACAGATATGCCTATCTGACTTTGACAGGAAGAAATGACTGGACATCGACTCTCCCTCGCAAAAATAATTCGTATTTCTTTCCATCTGCAGATTTTTCACTGCTACTATCTGAGATGCCCGCTTTGTCTTTGCCGGAGATGGTCTCTTATGCTAAGTTAAGAGCCTCCTATTCTATAGTAGGAAAAGATGCAGATGTATACCAGATTGGAAGATATTACAATTTAATTTATCGAGATGATGCATCTGGTACACTAGGATTTGGTCAATCTTCCTTGATTGGAGATGAAAACCTAAAACCCGAGTTTACTCGAAATATTGAAGTTGGAGGTGAATTTTCATTCTTCAATAATCGATTATCTCTAGAAGGTTCGTATTACACTGCGAACCTCACTGATATGATATTGTCTGTCCCTATCAGTAATACTACGGGAGCCAGTAGATTATTAACCAATGCCGGAGCGATCAAAAATTACGGTGGAGAAATTAAGTTGGGTTGGGATGTAATTCGAAATGGCTCTATGAATTGGAATACAAGTCTTATTTGGTATAAAAATATAGGCGAAGTAATTAGTATCAAGGAAGGAATCGATGAAATTGTGTTGGCAGGTTCAAGGAACGTGATTAATAAGTACGTACCGGGGCAACGAGTGGGAGACTTATACGGACTGAAGTTTAATCGTACAGAAGACGGTCAACTTATCATTAACGACAAAACAGGATATCCCACGCTCAATAGAGACACATTTGTCTACATGGGCAATTCATTTCCGGATTTTGTATTGTCCTGGAATAATCGTTTGACAATGGGCAACTTCTCTTTGTCTTTCTTATGGGAATGGAAGAAAGGGGGATTAGCTCTAGATGTATCTCGTCCTTACCGTACGGATAATGGACAAACGGTTGAGACCTTGGATCGCTACAAGAAAGTAGTATTCAAGGGTGTCGTAGAAGTTAAAGATGCAGATGGAAATGTAACGGGATATGAAAAGAACACTCAGGAAGTAGAGATCAAACCTGCGTCTTTCTACAGGAATTCGAGCATTTACCGTTATGCACCCGAGCGATTGTTGACAGATGCTTCCTGGCTACGATTGAGAAATGTAAGTTTATCTTACAATGTCCCCAATAAGTTCTTAGGAGATAGCTTCTTCAAGGAATTGCGGATTACTTTTAGTGGAAATAATGTATATCTAAATACGCCATATGAAGGGTTTGACCCGGAACTTAACTTTTTTGGAAGTTCTTCTAATGTATATGGATATACAGGATTGAGGACACCATCTGTCAAGTCATTTAGCTTGTCATTTAACATGACCTTTTAGGTCGAATTTATTATTATTTCATATAAAAATAAAAAGTATGAAACAACTACATAAAATATTAATTTTCAGTCTTGCAGTACTTGCAATTATGACGTTTAATAGCTGTCAAGACTATCTAGATGTCAATACGGATCCTACAAAAGTTTCTGATCCACCATTAAAGACGATGCTTCCTGTAGGGTTAGTTAAGACAAGTAGCGTACATTACTCTACTGCATATAGTGCTTCGCAGGCGGCACATCAAATGGATCATACCAATGTGTACTTTGAAGAATTTTCAATGGGAGGCGCGTGGTCTACTATCTATCTAAGTGCTTTAAACAACCTTAAGTTAATGGTAGCAAAAGCAGCGGACGAAAAAGATGAAAATGGACGTAACTCTCCTTTCTATGGGGGAATCGGCAAAGTATTGGAAGCTGTCAACTTAGGCATGCTGACCAGTTGTTGGGAAGATGCCCCTTGGAGCGAAGCGTTACAAGGAGAAATTAATTCTAAGCCTTCCTATGATAGTCAGGAAGATATTTACAAAAGCATCTTCACCTTGCTGGATGAAGCAATAGTAATGCTCAACACCTCACCATCGGCCAATTTTCGTTTACCGGGAGGTGATGACTTATCTTATGGTGGGGATATCGAAAGTTGGAAGCGATTGGCTTATTCGCTAAAAGCACGTTATCAAAGTCATGTTATGAAAAAGATGAATATTCCGGCAGCGGATATATTGAGCAATGTAGATTCAGGTTTTGTTAGCAATGATCAAAACTTTACATTCCCCTACTCAGAAGCACTACCAAATCCTTGGTTCACCGGTGTATCTAAACCCAGACAAACGGGAAACTTTTCAATTACGACTTCCAAATATATGGTAGCGTTGATGAATGGAGATATAAGGGGAGCATTTGATCCGAGACTACCGGTCATCTCTCCCTTATTTGTTGATACTACCTTGTATATAGGAGAAAGTTCATGGGATCAAGATGATGCAAGTGCTACATG
>JALSTN010000131.1 GCA_026983735.1 Saprospiraceae bacterium
TACCGCTCCGAAAGGATGCTGTCCTTATCCTTTTCGGCAGATTGAAAGGTATAGTAAAATAACACCATGTCAACGGTCGCATGTGCCACAATCGCGGAGGTCAACCCCCAATAAATCCGCATATAACCCATCACTGCAATCACCAGAGTCATGTATACTCCATATAGACTCCTACGCCACTGATCCGGTCTAAGATACCCATGGATACCTACAAATACAACGGAGGTCAACCACACACCAAAGGCCGGCTGTATGACACCTCGAAAGAGTATTTCTTCCCCTATACCTGCACAAAGAGAGATAAAAATAATATCCGGTAACGTCAACTCAAACTGCTTAATTTTCATCTCTATATCATCGTAGGCGCCTTTCATCCAAGAGGACTTAACGAGTTTCCATCCGAGGGCTGCAAAGAGGATGCCTAGAGGAACACCAAGGATAATTTCATACCCATAACCTATTTGAGAAGCATATAGATCCTGCAAGGAGACAATATGAAAAATGGCATTAATCCCTAACCCTAGGAGTGGAAATCCCACGAGGGTCATCAATGCCATGATGCGTATACCTTTCTTTCCCTTTAACAAATCTGAGGATTGAGTTTGATGCATAAATGAATAGCACAAAAGTAAAGTAATGATAACAAACCGTTATCAAAATGGGGAAATAGAAAAAGAATTAGTTTCTAAATGGCGATTAGGCATAAATTAAGAGATACAGGAAGGTGAGGTAAGGAGTTAAAAAGGGATGTTCTCATAGTCGCTCAAGGGATAAAAATAAGCCATCCATTGAAGACGTCAATGGATGGCTTAACGTTCAGACGTTGCAGTTGTTGAGCCAAATAATTCCCATGATAGCATTTAGATGCAATGTCTTAAATAATTGTTGTCAAACAGTTCATTCGACGATGAAAAATTATAATCCCATCTCTTCATCGTACATCCCCATAATGCTTCGTATTTCCAAAATGTTGCAAAGTCCTCTCATTTTAGCAAAAAAAATTTTTTCTCCTGCTTGAAAGGGAGGTATTTGATCTTGCTCAGGCTATAGTACATATAGGCTGAATAGAAATATAGAAGTAAAATATACTATGAAAAATTTTTTAAAAGAATTCCTACTTTTTAAAATTTTCCTAGTGAGTATATCGTTTGTAATCCGTGCTGATAGAGGTTTTGTGAAATTTCGTTTTAAAACTGTAAATGGAGCACAAGTGTTGATTTTCATTGCAAATAATAATCAGAAAAACAAAATTCTAAGAGATGCAACCACCAATTGATTTAATGGCTTTAAAACAAGAGATCGCGCAGGAAAGTGAAATCATACGCGATATTAAGCACGAAGCGAGTAAAGTTATTGTCGGTCAGGAGTACATGATAGAACGACTGCTCATAGGTATTTTATCCAAGGGGCACATCTTGTTGGAAGGATTGCCGGGGCTGGCCAAGACATTGGCGATACGGACCTTGGCGGATACGGTTGATGCAGGGTTTCATCGAATACAGTTTACACCGGATTTGTTGCCGGCAGACATCGTTGGTACGATGATTTACAATCAGGCAAAAGGGGAATTTACAGTTCGTAAAGGCCCTATATTTGCCAACTTCGTACTGGCAGACGAGATCAATCGAGCTCCTGCAAAAGTACAAGCTGCTCTGCTCGAAGCGATGCAAGAGCGTCAAGTGACCATTGGCAAAGAGACGTTTAAGTTGGAAGAGCCGTTTCTCGTTATGGCCACCCAAAATCCCATCGAGCAAGAGGGAACCTATCCGCTACCGGAAGCTCAAGTTGATCGTTTTATGTTGAAAGTCAATATTGATTATCCCAGCATAGAAGAGGAACGACTTATCTTAGACCGCAATCTCGATGGGACAATCGGTCATCAAGTTAAACGCATTACTTCGAAAGACAAACTGCTTCAAGCTAGAAATACCGTCGATAAGGTCTATATGGATGAAAAAATAAAGAAGTATATACTGGACATAGTATTTGCTTCACGTTATCCGGAGCAGTACAATATGCAGGATATGAAAATGCTCATCACATTTGGTGCCTCCCCTCGTGCGAGTATCAATCTGGCAAAGGCTTCCAAAGCTCTTGCTTTTATTGAGGGAGAAGCATTTGTCACTCCTGAACATGTGCGGGATGTCGCCTTGGATGTTATGCGGCATCGGATCGGAATCAGCTATGAAGCGGAAGCAGAAAATATAAATCAGGATGATATTATTCGAAAGATACTGGACAACGTAATGGTACCATGATATCCGTAAGAAAAATAGTACTTTTTCTACTTCTATCATCGATTTTTTGTGGAAATACTGCCCTTAGCGCACAGCAAAAAACTCTTTTCAGACAAGTGGTTGATAGGTTTGGCGCGGATGCCAAAGGAATTTGGGTCCACTTTTACAAGGGCAAAGTCGACGATAGCCAGCCCGTGCTGTTCTGCATGGGTAATGATGGAGAGACGTATAAGGGATTCTATACTTACAAAGGATCTAAAGATAAATACTTCTTTCAGGGGAAGGTCACTGCTCATCAGGTACATTGGATGGAATTAAATTCCCAGGGAGAAATCACAGGGTACCTCCAAGGAGAGCTCAATGAAGACAATGCAGTGCTACAAAGGATGGATCTGTCTCGTCAATTTGTCAGAGATATCTCTTTGGAAAGGACGAGATATCCCAGGGCGGGGATGGAAGATTGTTCCGATGGATTGTGGTTAAAACAGCTCAAAGGCTCCCTGCTGGATAAAGCCTGTACCGTAGTTCTGCAACATGAAACTGAAGGAACTATACGGGGTGTAATCCAATTTGAAAAAAGCCATAAATCCTATGATTTGAAAGGCAAATGCAAAGATGCCCCCTGTCGCAACATTCATTTGCATTTAAGCAATCCCAATGGCATAGCGCTGGGGGATGTACTCTTACAATCTGATGATGAAGGACACTACCGGGTATCTGCAAAAGTAGATGATAATCATACACGTTATTCAGACTGGGAAGTATTGGACAGTTTTCCTGTAATATGTTCTATCGCATCTGCCGGACCTTCGGGGTATTCCTATGTTTATCCATATCTTAACAGAAAACACTTCGATCGATGGTTAGGGCTTCGATTTAAGCGATGGGTGCATCAATTCAGGGCCGCACTGGGCAAAGAGGAAAAACAGTATTTGCAAGAAGTGGGAGATCGCGCCACTGCATGGGTTGACATAGAGTATATAGGTCCCAAAATGGTCAGTGG
>JALSTN010000132.1 GCA_026983735.1 Saprospiraceae bacterium
TCTGCCGGTTTAAGGACTGATACGTAGAGAGCAACAACTGCTGTCCCGTCTGTCCACGGGCATAAAAGGTACGCTTAACCTGTACACCACCAAATGACCTGTTCTCCAGCAATCCGCCGTAATCCCTCGCAAATGGAACCCCCGTGGCGACACAGTGATCGATAATATCTACACTCACCTCCGCCAATCGATATACATTGCTCTCTCGAGATCGATAATCTCCTCCCTTGATCGTGTCGTAGAATAATCGATAGATGTTATCTCCGTCATTCTGATAATTCTTGGCCGCATTGATCCCCCCTTGAGCAGCAATACTATGCGCCCTTCTCGGACTATCGTGAAAGGTAAAACACTTGACCGAATAACCCAATTCTCCTAAAGAAGCCGCAGCCCCTCCACCGGCCAACCCCGTACCGATGACAATGATCTCTATATTCCGCTTATTATTGGGCGCTACAAGCTTTTGCTTGTCCTTGTATTTGTTCCATTTCTGATCAAGCTCCCCCGGAGGAACACTTCCTTGTGGATGATCTCCGATTTTCCATTTTATATCCATAGTTTCTTTTTTTTAGTTTGAAACGAACACGAATTTTATTAATTATAAATTCTCACACAATGATGACGATAGTATCTGTCCATAAATCATTCATGCTGAAAATTTGTAATACATTTATTTTCATTTTATTATAAATTTTTAAACATATGAAATGGTGTTGGCCTCTTGCCTTCCCGATTACTTTTGATGAGTTATATATACAATAATGGGAATCAACGCAAACAACAACGGGACGATAACCGAATACAACATCCCTAATCGCTTAATAAACGGAGTGTATTTCGGGTGATTGACTCCCAATGTCTGAAAGGCACTCTGAAATCCATGTGCCAGGTGAAATCCCAACGATATCATCCCTATCACATAGAGCACTACATACACTGGATTCTGAAATGCCAATATCACCTTGTGATACAACTCGTGTTGACCGTATTGCTTCAATACCTTCATCGGTATGAAAAAATCCATAAAGTGAATAATCAAGAACAAAAAGATGATGGTCCCTAACAGGGCCATGTTCTTGGATGCCCAAGTCGCATTGTCTTTAGGTGTAACTGCGTATTTGGCCCCTTTCGATTGTCGGTTCTTGAAATACAGCATTATCCCTTGTAGGATATGTATGGCAAATCCCAACATCAGTACGATGGACATGACCTTAATCAATGGATTGGCCTCCATCGCCTCTACAAAACCTGTAAAGGACGCTCCTTCATCCGGAATCAACACCATTATATTGCCTGTCAAATGTATTAGCAAAAATACAATGAGAAATAACCCCGTCAAACTCATGACTAGCTTCCGCCCGATCGAAGACGTCAAAAAATTAGATACCCAACTCATATTTACTTATTTTCTCTATTTGAACAATACGCCTTTTTCAGGCAATGCTTTATGTTCTTACTTCACTCTATCTCAGTCTATTACAATGATACTCTATCCGACGTTCATATCCCCAACTCTCGCAATGCATCACCCTTTCTTTTTTCCAAGGGCAAAAATAACTTGAAACCTAATATAAAATACTAACATTCGTCAGTTTTTGAAATTTTTATTAAAACACTACACTCTAACATTCTCCGGTATGAGAATGAACTAAAAATACAAGAACCTCGATATTTTAAATGCTACTAGTTTCATCTGTTTAAGTCGTTAAAATTCTGCTTCTCACAGGGAAATATTCCCTAATTTAGTGCCTGCTTTATCTCCACAATCAAAAATATTTTACCCCTCAGGCAACGAATCTCAATCTTAAAGAGTCTATCAATATACCGTCCAATTCTAATTTTTTTTTACCTTTAAACCCATATAGCCAAGCGAACCTATGAAATACAAAATTATGCTTAGACTTTACCATTTCATACCAACATTTACATTGCTACTACTCCTGACCACCTTGTCGGGCCAAAGTACAGAACAACATCCAAAGGACATGGTCCGGACTCCATTTGGGCTGAACGTAATTGACTCCACCTATACCTTCACTTGGGAGGACAATACATGGGATTGGAAACTAGTGAAACGCAACGTCGTCATAGATAGATATCCGGATGCAACCGTTGCCCTAGATCTCAGTAGTGCTTGGGATGTTGCTTTTCAAGACTGGACACCGAAAACCAAACATTATTTTGCATCTCGTGATATATACCCTAATGCCGTCAAAATTGATTCAACACAAGACTGGGATATTCATTTGGAATCCTGGATATCGGCCACTAAGAGCGAAACATATTATAATGACCAATCCCTTACGGACCATATATTGTCATACCAATGGGACAAAACCAAGAAAACATGGTATAAGACTTTCAAAGGGAAGTATGAGTATGTAGATACAGTTCGTACCTCGACTTTTTATTATAGATTTATCGGGGATACGACATGGGTGGGGGCTTCTAAAAATACCTCCATTTATAATGCTGCAGGAGCGCTTGTCCTGAGTTTTTCGTACATGTGGGATAAAACCACAAAGTCCTGGAAAAATAATCGGAAAGGAGAAATAAATTATGATTCTTCCGGGAATAGACTTTCTTCAGTGGCCTATCTATGGGATGAAGAATCTGAAAAATATAGAAAAATATCCAAAATCTATACATCGATAGAAGGCGGAATCAAATACAGTATTCATCAACAATGGGATACATTGACCATGAATTGGGTAAATACCCTTCGTACATATACCAAAACCTATACTTCTGATCCTACTTCCGTAAGCTACATTGACATATGGGATCATAATGCCCAAGTATGGTTTAGGACTAGAGCAACATCCAAATATCTCCCGGATGCCAATAATAATATTAGAACAATTGTACGTAGAAGAACCTTGCAAGATACAGTTTGGCAGAACGATGGCTTGTACGTTCGACAACGAGATGATATGGGGGTTCTAATAGGTTCTGATTCCTACAAATGGGACGATGAACGAATGGACTGGAAAGGACGAAGTAGGCAACAATATTTCAGAAGTATGTTTGTTACTACCCGCTCCGGTCGAACCGTTACTGCTCCATCCCTCTCCGTCTTCCCCAATCCTGTAAGAGATCGACTCTTCCTTTCTTCCGAAGCATTTGAAGGAGAGCAAGCCGTTATTCTAGGGATGAATGGTGCCAGCATCACCCGCAAGGTGTATCACAACAGTATCCCCGTGCATGACCTGCCTGCTGGAGTATATACCTTGCTCCTCAAAAACCAGAAACATAGTATTCACACGACTTGGATAAAACAATAACATATGCTATCCCTCTAACTCAAACATTTGGTCCATTCATGGGTTTTAAAGCAAGATGACCGGTGTGGGAGGCGTAAGCTCCTCCTCGCCTATTGGAAAATTAAATCCGGATCTGAACGTTATGATATTTAGAACTTCCCCAAACTGGGATTTTAGCGTGCAAATACTGTTCGATATGGTCGTTTTACACGATAGAACACTAAGACTAATGTAGAAGTAGTAACGCTCAGAGACTTGATTTTATAGACAGATACTAACTAGACCTATGTTGAAAAATAATATAGACAATTATCAATTGCTCATCCGGAAGTTGGATGCCTTCATACGTCGCTTTTACCTTAATAAAATCATACGGGGCACACTCTATACGCTGGCCCTTCTTGGAACGCTTTTTCTCCTCTTTACCGTCTTGGAAAACTACTTTTACTTCAGCAAAACAGGTCGAAAAATCCTCTACTATTCCTTTATCGGGACGAGCTTGGGAGCCTTCTTCTACTGGGTAGGCCGACACCTCTTGGCGTATTATCACCTCGGTAAGGTCATCTCTCACGAACAAGCCGCCCAGATTATCGGTCAACATTTCAAAGCCGTAAAAGATAAACTGCTCAATATCCTTCAGCTTAAACAAATGGTTAGCAGACTCGAAGAAGCAGAACTTATCGAAGCCAGTATCCAACAAAAATCTGAACAGATCAAACCCATCTCCTTTCAGTCTGCTATCGACCTCACGCGCAACAAAAAATATCTCAAATACGCCTTGGTGCCTCTTCTCCTAATCCTATCCATTTTACTTCTCGCCCCGGGCATTATACGCAATAGTACCGCCCGAATCATCGCTAATGATAAGGAATTTGAAAAACCACTCCCTTTTCATTTTCATATCAAAAATCAAGCATTAAACGTCGTGCAATATGGAGATTTTACCCTAGAAGTCGAAGCCGATGGAGACGAATTGCCCGATGGGGGATTTGTCGAAATTGGGGGATACGAATACAGTATGAAATCGTTGAAACCCGGCCTCTTTTCATACCGATTTCGCAATGTGTCCAAAGACCTTACTTTCCGACTAAAATCAGGAGAGGTACGCAGTAAACCCTTCGTCTTAAGAGTGATTCCCAAACCGCATATCCTCAACTTTGAAGCCCGCCTGGACTACCCGCGATATACAGGTCGTAAATCTGAAATACTCAATAATATTGGAGATTTTATCGTTCCGGCAGGAACTCGTATTATCTGGACCTTCGAGACGGAATATACCGATGAGATAGCCGCTAGGTTTAGTGGAGATAAGAAAAATTTTCCGGTCGAACAACGAGGAGAAAACCTCTACGAACTCAAACGCAAAGTGCGACATAACCAAGGCTATCGCCTCTATGTGTCCAATCATCAAGTGCCCAATGGAGATTCGGCTACCTTCAATATTAATGTTATCCCGGATCAATATCCATTGATTGAAGCACAAGAATTTATGGATAGCACCGTCCAAAATGAACGATTCTTCGCCGGCAAAGCCTCGGATGATTACGGTATTAGAAAATTATTGTTCAAATATACCCTGCATCACGCCAAAGACCGCACGGTGACCAAAGGCTATGAAAATCTTCCGGTAAAAGGTACAAAGAGTACCCTCTTTGATTATCGTTGGACGCTGGATAGCTTGCATCTCGAACCCGGAGATGTCGTAGAATACTATTTTGAAGTCTGGGACAATGATGCTGTCAATGGCTCCAAATCTGCCAAGACCTCTATCCAAAAAATTAAACTCCCTACGCTGGATGAACTGAAAAATAAGACAGAGAAAAACGCCGAGGATATTAAAAAAGCTCTTGAAAAAAATATTCACGAATCCAAAAAAATTCGCCAACAACTTAAGAAATTGAGAGAAAAACTCCTCCAAAAGAAAAATCTGAATTGGCAAGACAAAAAAGATCTAGAAAGACTTCTGGAAAAACAAAAAGAACTCCAAAAACAATTTGAAAAAATTCAAAAGAAACTACAGGAAAATACTAAAAACGCTCAAAAAACCAACCCTGATAATCAGGAGATGCAGGAGAAGCAAGAACAACTCCAAAAACAGTTTAAAGACGCCATGAGTCAGGAGATGAAAGACCTGATGAAAAAAATAGAAGATCTACTTCAAGAACTTAAAAAAGACGATGCACTCCAAATGACGGAAGAATTCGAACAAAAAAATCTCGAATCTGAAAAAGATATGGATCGCCTGTTAGAACTCTTCAAACAACTCGAAGTAGAAAAAGATCTAAAAGATAAAATCGATGAACTCAAAAAACTAGCGGAAGAACAAGAAAAATTGGCCGAAGCAACTAAAAAAGAAGAAAAACCCAATGATGAACTCAAAAAGAAACAAGAAAATATAGAGAAAAAACTGGAGAAACTCCAAAAAGAAATGGAAAAACTCCAAAAGAAAAATGAAGCACTAGAACACCCCAAAAAGGTCGATATCCAACCCGAAAAGCTCAACGAACCCAAAAAGGATATGGAGCAGAGCCAAAAAGAAATGAAAGCGGGTAAAAATAAAAAAGCCTCTAAATCACAAAAAAACGCTGCTCAAAAAATGAAAGAAATGGCAGACCAAATGCAAAGTCAAATGGAAAGCCAGGAATCTGATCAACAACAGGAAGACCTTAAAGCCCTACGGCAAATTCTTGAAAATATTCTCACCCTCTCTTTCGATGAAGAGGACCTGATTAAACACTTGGATAAACTACAAGTCACCTCCCCGGCTTATGTTAAATCCGCTCGCAAACAATTTGATATTAAGAAGCAGTTTCTTATCGTCGAAGATAGTCTCATCGCCCTAAGCCATCGGGTAGTTCAAATCGAAAAATTTATCCTCGACCAGGTCGGTAAAGTAAACACAAATATAAAATCCAGTATCGACAAGCTGGAGGCCCGCAACAAACCCCTCGCTTCCAATCACCAACATCGAGTGCTCACCGCCCTGAATGAACTCGCGCTTATGCTCAGCGAAGCGATGAACCAAATGCAAAAACAAATGGCTCAAAAAATGCCGGGCAATCAAATGTGCAATAAACCCGGAGGAAGTGGCAAACCCGGCAATGTCCCTAAAGATAAAATATCTTCCGGACAAAAGAAACTCAAAGAGGATATGGGCAAAATGATGAAGGATGCTCAAAAAGGTAAAAAACCCGGCAGTAAAGCCTTCGCTCAAGCAGCGGCTAGACAAGCCGCCATGCGCAAAGCCTTGGAACAAATGCAAAGAGAACGACAACAGCAAGGTAAAGGCTCTAAAGAATTACAGAAAATTATTGACGAAATGAATAAAATGGAGGAAGACCTCGTCAATAAAAGACTTACTCATGAAATGCTTAAACGACAACAAGATATCCTTACCCGACTCCTGGAATCCGATCGCGCTGAAAGACAAAGAAAATACGAAGAAAATAGAAAATCTGAAACCGCACAAGAAGTGGAACGAAAATTGCCCCCTTCTCTACAGGAATATCTTAGACAAAGAGAAAAAGAAGTAGAACTCTACAACAATATTCCACCGGATCTGCGTCCGTATTATAAGTACTTGGTAGAACAGTATTACAAATCGCTTAAATCTTAACCGCCTCTTCATTATGTTAAAGATCCCTTCAGATCTGAATCAACTTCAAAACGTTGAGCATTTGGTTAGAAAAATCTTCGAACAATATCGAATAGATAAAGCTCTATTCCCCAATATCCTCATTTGTATAACGGAAGCCATAACCAACGCCATCGTTCATGGCAATGAAAAAGATTATAATAAATTCGTGAGTATCTCTACAAAATGCCGGAATAACCAACTCTATGTCCAAATTACCGATGAGGGCAAAGGGTTCGACCCTTGCTCAATCCCTGACCCCACGCTCCCTGAAAATATCTATAAATCCGGAGGAAGAGGGGTCTTTATCATTCACCAATTAACGGATTCCGTCTCGTTTAAGAATCAAGGTAAAACAATTGAGTTGACCTACGAAATACGACCCTCTCAAGAATAACTTTCCTATGATTAGCTTTTATTCTGAATACCCTAATTGGTCTGTCTTACACCAAAAGCAGCTCTCTGTCTGGCTCCACCAAATAACACAATCACACGGCTACACCATCCGGGAAATGACCTATGTTTTTTGTGATGATACCCGCATTATAGCTATTAATCAACAATTTCTCAAACACAACTACCCTACGGATATTATTACCTTTCCCTATGAATACCACCCCGTTCATGCTGAAATATATATTAGCCTGGATACCTTGAAAAGGAATGCCATTTCTTTCAAAGTGCCCTTTCATGATGAGTTTCTCCGGGTCGTTGCACATGGATTACTGCACATGATCGGATTCAATGACAAATCAGATGAAGAAAGAAAAATAATGCGATACCAAGAAGAACAAACTATTCTTCTATTTAAATCGTTATACCCTAATATTGTGTTTAATTAACTTATTGTATGTTATCCAATGCCTCTAAATACGCTATAAGAGCTGTTCTCTTCCTAGCGAATAAAAGTTCAAATACTCAAAAATATGGCTCTAAGCATCTAGCAGATTCTTTAGAGATTCCTAATCCATTCTTGGCTAAACTCCTTCAACAATTATCAAGAGCTGGTGTAATTTCTTCTGCTAAAGGTCCCGGTGGAGGGTTCTATCTTACGGATCAAAATCGTCAACGCCATATCTCCGATATTCTCAATGTAATAGAAAAAGAGAATGTCCTCCACACCTGCTTGATGGGCCTCCCGAGATGCGGAGATGCTAATCCTTGTCCGATCCATCATTTAGCTGCCCCCTTTATGGTAGAACTCCGCAAAAAATTTAATGTACAAACGATTGATGAACTTGCAAATGAAGTAAAAGAGAATGGCACCTACCTTACACTCAAAGGACTAGATGATCTTTAAATCCAAATCCTATTTAAGTTATTGCATGTTCCACCGCCCGGCTCTCACGCTATTCATATAATTCAATATATCGTGCTATCCTAAGTAAGTGGATACTCTACACCTAACTGTCATTCGTATTGTACTATTTGTGCATTAACTTTTATTCCACCCTATTTACCATCCTCCTTTCCGCTCGTTGTAATTAAACACTAATTTTGTTTTGTTTACAACTAAACTGTCACAAAAACCCACAAAAATCTTTTCCTATTCTGAGTTTTGTCATTTTTTAATCGCCAGTGGAAATTTAACTTTGTATTCTAATAAAGGACTTTTTAGTCTTTTAATATTTATTAACTAAAAGAATTACCAACTATGTTATCAAAAAAGCAAGCAAGGGTCTTCTTTCTAGGGGGTACATTGGTGACTTTCCTTATTTTCATAAGTCTAACCATCTTTTCCCTTTCGAAAGCACAAGACCAGAGCCACAGAGAAAATATAACCCCAGCGGTTATTCGTGGTAAAAGATTGTGGGAATCCAACAATTGTATGGGCTGTCACACCATTCTAGGCGAAGGGGCCTACTACGCACCCGAGCTTACAAAAGTAGTAGAGCGCAAAGGAGAGGGAATGATCAAAGCGATTCTTATGTCCCCTGAACCTTGGCAACCTAACGGCAGGAAAATGGTCGCTTACGGCATGTCCGAACAGGAAGCCAATGATATGATTGCCTTCTTCAAATGGATTGGGCAAATCGATCTCAATGGATTTGACAGAGTGGTCTCTCCGTTAGCCAAAAACACCAATACCAACTAAAGGGAGGTTCGGTCTATTCCAAATTTTAACGAAAAACTTTAAAGACATGAAACAAACATGAATTTTATTAAACATAAATTTCACACAGAGTTTTGTTTAAAAAAATTCATGTGAGAGCGCAGCGGTTCCATAGCTGCAGAAAATTTATAATACATTTATTATCAATTTATTAGAAAATTTTAAAGATATGAAACGAACACGAATTTTATTAAACATAAATTTCACACAGAAGTATGTTTAAAAAAATTTGTGTGAGAGCGCAGCGGTTCCATAGCTGCAGAAATTTTATAATACATTTATTATCAATTTATTAGAAAATTTTAAAGATATGAAATATAAATCACAAAAAGTAGCTTATTGGTTCTTTGCACTTTCGATGCTGCTTTTAGCATTGCAAATAACCTATGGATTCATCATGGGATTTGACAGAATCGGCATGGATGGATTGCATCAGTTTATTCCTTTCAATACAGCTCGGGCTGTACATACTAACCTCTTAGTCGTTTGGTTGCTTTCCGGGTTTATGGGGGCAGCCTATTATATTATACCTGAAGAAGCGCAAAGGGAACTCGTAAGTGTCAAGTTGGCCTATGTCCAGCTCATTGCACTGGCAGTCGTAGGAGTGATTGCCATCATAGGTTATCATTTAAATTGGTGGGAAGGAAGAAAGTTTCTCGAGATTCCACGTGCATTGGATTATTTTGTAGTAGTAGATGTCCTCTTGTTTCTAGGATTGATCCTGTTCACTTTATTTAAAGGCAAACGCAAGACAACGACAGCCTTGGTACTGTCCATGGGTTTATTATTTGCAGCCCTCCTTTATCTCCCCGGAATGATCACCTTTGACAGTCAGGTATTAGATTCGTTTTTTAGATGGTGGGTCGTTCACCTTTGGGTAGAAGGCGTCTGGGAATTGATTATGGGAGGTATCCTTTCATTCTTACTTATCAAGCTCACCGGGGTTGATCGTGAAGTTATTGAAAAGTGGTTATATGTGATTGTAGGGTTAACCTTTTTGTCCGGCATCTTAGGTACAGGTCACCATTATTATTACATCGGAGTAAATAAAATCTGGCTGGTAATAGGTGGCATCTTCTCTGCACTCGAGCCACTCGCTTTTATGGGAATGGCATTATTCGCTGTCAACATGTACCGCAAAGGAGAAAAGAAACATCCCAATACCATGGCTTTATTTTGGACATTGGGCTCTGCCATCGTCTCCTTCTTAGGAGCAGGTCTGCTTGGTCTTGCTCATACCTTACCGCAGGTAAACCTTTATACACATGGCACATTAGTAACGGCGATGCACGGCCACCTCGCTTTTTGGGGAGCTTATGCGATGATTGTCTTTGCTATCATTAATTATGCGATGCCAAATTTGACAGGCAGAAAAAGATATAATACTACCAATGGCAGAATCGCCTTTTGGCTAGCCAATATCGGCATGTTTGGGATGGTAGCCGCTTTTGCAGTTGCAGGAGTAACCCAAACGTATCTCGAAAGAAAATTTCATATGGATTTTATGTTAGTCCAAAAGGAGATTAGTATTCATTTTGTAGTGCTTCTGCTATGTGCCACCTTATTTACCATAGGGATCCTCTATTACCTTGTTGAATTTGTCAAATATGGTACACCTACAGATGAAGCCTTAGAGACAAAATAAAAACTAAAACTATTTCATAATAAATCTTATATAAAATGAAAAAGAAACATCTAATCTTACTGCTAGCGCTTTCCTTTGCCTTTGTAGTATTCAGCTGTAAAAGTGAATCGAAAAAAGAGGCGAAAGAAGAGACTACTACTGACGTCAAGAAGGATGCAATCACCCTTACGGACGCAGAAATGGCCAAAGCCAAAAAAATCTTCTTCAACACCTGTGCGGGCTGCCACGGTACTACCCGAAAAGGAGCTACCGGGCCTTCCTTGCTACCGGATGGAGATGGAAAATTTCCTGCCACCAAAGACTTGGGAACCGAAGCACTCGTTCAAATCATCACCAACGGGCTTCCGGGGGGAATGCCGGACTGGGGAAGACAAGGAGTGCTGACTCCTGAAGAAACAGAATTAATGGCCAAATTTGTACAGCTTCCTCCTCCTCCTGTGCCTAAATTTACCATGGCGGATATCAAAAAAGCTTGGCACCTCATCGTGCCAGTAGCAGATCGCCCGACAAAACCGATGACCAAAAGAAATTGGAAAAACTACTTTGGGCTGATTCTTAGAGATGCAGGTAAAGTCGCTATCATTGATGGTGATACGAAGGAAAGAGTGGCTATCCTCAATACCGGTTTTGCGGTTCATATCCTCCGTACATCTAACTCAGGTAGATATTTCTATTCTATTGGAAGAGATGGAAAGGTAACTCTGATTGACCTCTGGCCGGAAACCCCACAAATCGTAGCTGAATCCAAAGCTTCTTTTGATGCTCGATCTGTCGAAGTGTCCAAATACAATGGCAAACTAGGTGACTTCAGAGATAAGTATATCATCGTAGGTGGATATACCCCTTCTCACTATGTCATCTTCGATGCCATGACCCTGGAACCCCTCAAACTAGTAGAAACTAAGGGTAAAGTATTGGGTAAAGGCGAATTTCTGGATGAAGCTAGGGTAGCTTCTATTGTCGCTTCTCATCACGATCCACTCTGGGTGGTCAATGTTAAAGAAACAGGGATGGTCTGGTTAGTAGACTACTCAAACCTCGATAAAATAGATGAAAATACAGCTAAAATTCCTACCGCCCAATACCTCCATGATGGAGGTTGGGATCACACAGGTAAGTATTTCTTAGTAGCCGCTAACGCTAAAAATAAAATCGTCGTAATCGATGTCCCCAATAAAAAGCTCGTTACCATCATCGATGTGGGAATCAAACCTCATCCGGGTAGAGGAACCAATATCCACAACAAAAAATACGGCTGGCTTTGGGTCACCGGACACATAGGTCAGGGCGTACTGGCATGTATCGCTACAGACCCGGGCCCCAACCAATGGAAAGTAGTTAAAAATATTACTATGGAAGGCGCCGGTGGGGGAAACTTGTTTGTCAAGTCTCACCCCAAATCCAAACACCTTTGGGCAGACCGTGCCCTCAGTTCAGATCCTAAGCTGCAACGCTCCATTTATGTCTATGATATCAATTCTTTGGAGCTGATTAAGACCTTCACCGTACCTGAGAAATACAAAGGACGTGCGGTTCATATGGAGTACAATAAAAACGGGAATGAAGTTTGGGTGTCTGTCTGGGGGAAAAAGAATGAAACAACAAGTGCCGTTCTCATCTTTGACGACAAAACACTTCAACTCAAAAAGGAAATAAACGGGGATTGGCTAATTACACCTACCGGTAAATTCAACGTGTATAATACCGCAAATGATATCTACTAACGTATCCTAAAAATCACTCACAGGCAGCGTACATCTGCCTGTGAGTATCTTATCTCTTTTCATTCTAATCCTTCAGTTCCAATGAAATTCTACTTACCCATCCTTTTCTTTCTTTTATCGGTGAGCCTGTTAGCTCAAGATAACCTAAAAGAGGCCCCACTGGATAAAAAATTAAAAGAAGTTGTTGTCACTGCCCAATACGCACCTCAGGGAGAACGACAGGCAATATATAGAGTCCGTACCATCTCAAAGAGTACCATCCTCCGACGCGCTGCTACCAATCTCAGAGAACTGCTTTTGACCGAAAATACACTGGACTTAAGCCAAAAGTCTGTTTTTGGCTCCAGTATACAATTGCAAGGAGTATCCAAGGAAAATATCAAAATTCTAATCGATGGTGTACCTGTAATTGGGAGATTGAATGGAATTATAGACCTCTCTCAAATCGACTTGATCGATGTGGAGCGGGTTGAAATTATTGAAGGTCCGGTGTCTGTATTTTACGGGACAGATGCCATGGGGGGAATTATCAACCTAATCACTAGTCATTCGACTATTAATAAGTTTTTGGATGCGCAAGCCTCTCTAATGTATGAATCTATCGGGGCCTCTTCGCTGCATGTAGGATTTGGTAAAAAATGGGGCTCCTTCAAGGCTAAAATCAATGGGGGATTCTATTCCTTTGATGGTCTGGCCACTCATCCTACTGAACGCCATCTGAATTGGGAAAAGAAAAATAGAACATTTGCTGCTTTTGACCTCTCTCGGCAGATTAAAAACCTATCTGCCCGATATACCTCTCGCTGGTCTAGTGAAACACTCTACAGCCTGGGAGAACCCACTAAAAGAGGGATTACCGATAAAGATTATTATACTCAAAGACTGGATAATGCTCTGTTCTTGTCCGGGGAGCTCGCACAAAAATTTTATCTCAATACTGTAGCTGCTCATCAGGATTACAAGAGATTTCACGATACTTGGAAGGTCGCCAACGATGAATCCAGGGCACTTTCTACCATCGATACCAGAGATTTGAACAAAACCCATTATACCCATACCGAAGTAAAATCAAGTATCGGTACTAAAAACGACCGACAGCCTTGGAAATACTTGGTCGGAATCGATGCGAACCGCGAGTATGCCCAAGGACAGAGAATAAAGAATGGTCAACAATCCGTACTAGATCTGGCCGGATTTTCCAGCCTTAATTACTCCTATAAGCAATTTCTTCAATTCCAACCGGGAATACGATATACCTGGAACAGCAGTTTTGGCTCCTTACTCTCACCGGCTATAAATATAAAAATTACACCTACTTCTCGACATATCATTAGACTGGCTTACGCCAGAGGATTTAGGGCTCCGTCTTTAAAAGAACTCTATCTAGATTTTCATATCTCTGCAGGACCCACGACGTATATCATTTCAGGCAATGAAAACCTGGATGTTGAAAAATCGCATAGTTTTAGTTTGAACTATATCTTCAATGTTCCCCAGGCACGATGGAATACCCTTGTGTTGGAGACTTCCCTCTTCTACAACAACATAGATAACCTAATCTCCCTTAGTGAGTTTAAAAATAATCAACGACATTATATCAATATCAATTCGTTTAAATCTACAGGAGGTAAATGGGGGCTGACCCTTGCTCCCAACTCTAATGTCGTCCTCAAAACCACCTTTGGATTAGTCGGTAGAGTGAGCAGCATCGCTGAAATATACAATAAGAAAAACTTTCTTTTTACCCCCGATTGGGCAAGCGCACTCACCTACACTTTTCCTAAACTTAAACTTAGTATCCATCTGAATCACAAATATTCAGGTGCATCCAAGGGATATTTTTACGATACTCGATCCAAGGAACTTAAAGAAACTACTCGACCGAGTTATCACAATTTGAATGCATCTATCACTAAAAATCTATTGGAAAATAGATGGCATATCTCTATTGGTGCTAAAAATATCCTCGATGTAAAGGACATTATCACCTCGAATGCTCTTGGAGAAGTGCACTCTAGAGATCTAACACTTTGGGGAAGGTCCTATTTCATTAAAGTAAACTACAATCTATAACTCATTCAAAATATAATACTATGAAAAATCTATTAATCTCTTTTATCGTACTGCTAATTTCATCTACTGTTCTATCGGCACAGCTTAAAATTTCAGCTGAAGTAAGACCTAGATATGAAAACAGACATGGTTACAAATCCTTAGTAACCAAGGATACCAAAGCAGGTAGCTTTATCTCACAACGTTCACGACTTAATGTCAATTATGCGATGGACAAGATTCGATTTGGGCTATCTCTTCAAAATATAAGAGTGTGGGGAGATGCAAGTACTTTAACACCTGTTGACAAGTATAATGCCTTCCATCAAGCTTGGGCAGAAGTTAGCTTGATGGACCATCTATCTCTTAAAATGGGACGTCA
>JALSTN010000133.1 GCA_026983735.1 Saprospiraceae bacterium
TGGATGCACGACCGTTGTCATCTGTGATCTCAATGGATGGAGTGGTTTTATTGACAATATGAATGAAAGAAATAGGCTGTTGGTCTTCATTAAATACCTGAATATCCAAGAGATTCTGAGCTGAAAGTAAGAATGAAGATAATGTCAGAAGAATTAAATTAAGCCACTTTAGGCAAGACAATTGAGAAGGTAGTGCCATCGTCCGGTTTAGATTCTTTAACAAAGATTTTTCCTCCGTGATAATCTTCGATAATGCGCTTAGCCAATGAAAGTCCAAGGCCCCACCCTCTTTTTTTAGTCGAATAACCCGGCTCAAACACTGTTTTAAATTTATTTTGGGGTATTCCATGTCCTGTATCTGATACATCGATATGAATAGTTTTAGGTTCTTCTTTAATGTTAATATTAATCTGACCTTCTCCCTGCATAGCGTCTAGCGCATTGCGCAATAAGTTCTCTACTACCCAGGCAAATAGGTGTTTGTTAATTCGAACTAGGAGTTTTGAGAGATCAGGACTATCGTTTAGATGAAAAGCTATTCTTTTTGGTGCTCTTTTTTCCATATATCGAACGACTTCGCTCAGAACTTTCTGGACGGAGTATGTTTCTAACTCGGGATCAGAGCCAATCTTTGAAAATCTATCAGCAATTAGGTTTAAACGCCCGACATCTTTCTCTAACTCCGAGAGTACCATGGTGTTTTCTTCCGAGTCGGGTAAGGTGTTTTTTAGGTGCTCTATCCACCCTATTATAGCACTGATTGGTGTACCCAATTGATGTGCCGTTTCTTTGGCCATGCCCACCCATACTTTATTTTGCTCGGCCCTTCTTACCGCACTCATTCCCAATATAGCTAAAACAAAAAAGACCAGTAACAAGAGTATTTGAAGATATGGGAAGTAAGTTAACAATGTAAGTGTACGAGAGTAAGTGTAATAGATTTTAGCAGCATATCCCTCTCCTTCAATAGGGGGAAGGCCTTGCTTTTTCATACTAGCTAATGCTTGAATGAGATTAGTACCTTTTGAAAAATTATAGGATTCTGTTATTTCACCGGATTCATCTACCAAAATCACCGGGATATCTCTAAGTACTAGTCGAAGGTTTTCCGTTTCCGGTCTATAATCTCGGTTGAGACTCTCCTGGCTAGTATCTCTTAAAACCTTCAATGTATTGACAAATATTTTCACTTTGTCTCTTTCTCCTTCAGCCAGTCTATCTGCAAGGTAATTAGTATATACAGTAGATAGAGCCAATAAGAGTACAGCAGCGATACCTAGGTACACTTTCCATAAATACTTCCTTCGATAAACATCTTGAGCCATACTACAAAGATAGAACTTCAAAGTGCTCAAACGATAAATATAGTCTTTTAATTATTGAATTGGGATTAGAATCTAAATTTGAGTGGTATAATACGATAAAGGACGTATCTTTACCCATTATCCTCCATTAGGTAGGACAAATAGTTCTTGACTTTTTTTAATAAACAGTATATGATACAAACTGTCATACAAGTTGATGGGTTAACAAAGAAATATGGTACAGCATATGGTATAAAGGATTTGACGTTTAGTGTAAATCGAGGGGAGATATTTGGATTTTTAGGGCCGAATGGAGCCGGAAAAACGACTTCTATTCGCATGATGGTGGACTTGTTGAGACCCACTTCAGGAGAGGTACAAATCTTTGGGGAAAATGTATTGGGACATGCTTACCCAATACTCAAGAGAACATCCTATTTGCCGGGTGAATTTTATCCTTTTCCCGAGCTAACAGGACATCAGTATCTCCGTTTAGCAACTCGGATGAAAAAGGGTAAAAAGGACAATGTTCAAGAGCTTATACATAAAATGGATTTGACGGAGTTAGATTTAAGGAAAAGAATCAAATTCTATTCTCGTGGAATGAAACAGAAATTAGGATTAATACAATCCTTTGCGTATTTCCCGGAGTTGATAATCATGGATGAGCCTACTTCAGGATTGGACCCATTGATGCAATCCACGTTTCATGAATTGGTGAAGGAAGCATCAGCGCATGGGACAACAGTATTTTTATCTTCGCATCAATTGTCTGAAGTTGAAAAAATCTGTCAACGTGTGGCTATCGTTAGAGCAGGAAAGTTGGTCAGTCTCGAATCTCTTGAATCTTTGAAGAAAAAGCGGTATAGAAGGCTTAGACTTGTCCTCAAAACAGAGCAAACCGAGATAGACATCCCGGAGTCTATTATTCAAAAAAGAGAGGGAAAGCAGGTATGGCTTTTGACAAGGGCACCTGCGGAAGAATTGATTCAGGCTTTGGCATTGTTGCCGATTGAAGATTTTCATTTATATGAACCGGATTTAGAAGAAGTATTTCTTAGTTATTATCAAAGCGAGACGAATGATAAATAAGACTTATGCAGCATATATTCTGAGGGATTTTTGGCCTCATGTGCTTTTTGTCAGTGTATTTGGGATGCTGATTACTTTTGCATTGCCTTATTTTTTCGGGACATTTGAGATGGCAAAGGTGATGAAGCAAATGATGGAGTCTATGCCTCCTGCTATGCGCGCAATGATGAATAATGATATCGAGGGATTTCTCAGTGTAGAGGGTTCGGTAGGCTTTTCGCTCAAACACCCTATTACTATTACTGTATTGTCTTACATGGCCATTGTACTTCCCGTGAAGTATATTGGAAGAGCTATTGAACAAGGCAAAATGGAAATACTGCTTACTCTTCCGATGAAGCGAAGTGAGCTGATGCGTACTTTTCTTGTAATGGCAGCATTTTTCTTCTTGGTTACGGTGTTATTGCTTGCTTTAGGGTCCTACATTGGTATTCAGTCCTTGGATGCGACTACCTTCAAATATGTACTTTTCGGTAAGGATTTGATTTTGGTGTTTGTCTTTTACTTTTTCATTTTTTCTGTATCTCTGGCAGGAACTGTTTGGTTCAAAGATCCCGGGCAAGGGATATTGGTTACTATCGTTTATCTGGCCAGCTTTTACCTCATTGATATATTGTCTCAATATCGTCCATGGCTGGCGAATCTGACAAAAAGAATAAATCTATTCAAGTATTATGAGACCCAAGAGATTATGAACAGTAAAGGAAATTGGAACATTGACCTAATCGTTTTGGGAGTTGCGACAGCACTTTTAGTTCTTTTTTCCTGGACAACTTTTAAGAGAAGGGATATTCCATAACGCACGTTCT
>JALSTN010000134.1 GCA_026983735.1 Saprospiraceae bacterium
TCAATTTTGTGCCGGTGGATTGTGTTGTGCCGACAGATGCAAAAGCAGCTCCTCCATTTTGGATAATATAAGGTACACAGGCCAAGGTTTCAACATTGTTAACTACCGTGGGTTGACCAAATAATCCTGAGACGGTGGGAAAGGGAGGTCGGGTTCTCACTTCCGGACGTTGTCCCTCGATGGAGTTGAGGAGCGCTGTTTCTTCTCCGCAAATGTAGGCCCCTTGAGCAGGTACGAGATACAATTTGAAGGAAAAACCGGTTCCATCAGCTGTAGGTATTTCCCCGAAAGTATGAAAGGTTTTTATCGCTGCACCGATGACCTCCATGGCATACGGATATTCAGCGCGTAGATAAATGGCGCCTTCTTTTGCACCGGTAATATAGCCGGTAATCGCCATACCTAAGAGCAATAAAAAAGGTTGTTGTTCGAGCAAATATCGATCAGAAAAGGCTCCCGGGTCTCCTTCATCGGCATTGCAGACAATATATTTTTCCGGAGTATCTATGTTTTTGACAGATTCAAGTTTGATATGCATTGGAAATCCTGCCCCACCTCGACCTCTCAATTTTGAAGCTTTGATTTGTTTTAGTAGTTCATTAGGAGTGGATTGGAGTGCTTGTGTTAGTTGAAGAAGACATGTCTTCGCATCCAGTGCTTCTCCTGTTAGAATCGTAGTTCCTCGAGTATAAACAGGGATATCGTCGTTTCTCTCAGGGTATTCCCCATCGAGGATGGCAGTCAAATGATCGATATCGGATCCGGAATAGTTTTTCCCTTTGTAATGAAAAGCTTTATTTTCGTGGCATCTACCGAGACATACCATTTGACCGACTGCCTCTTCGCCTAATTTATGATGGAGTTTATCCTGTATTTGTTCTACGGTACCGGAAGTCATACAAGAGGAACCTGTACATACAAATGCTTTTAAGCTTGCTGAATCGGGTTTAAGAAAGTCGTATGCACTGGCGGTACCATAAATTGAAGCGGTTCCAACGAGATATTTATCTGCAAGCGATTGTATATCTTCTCGAGATATAGTACCTTTCTCTTTTTTTATCTCCCCTAATGCGTGAAAGAGAAGATGATTTAGTCCATGGCGTCGGGCCAGTTGTGATAAATTTGTTGACATGTTTTTCCTATCTTTTTAAGAGTCTAAAGATAAATGAAAATTTAGAATTCGAAGTAAAATATTTTTTCAAACCCCTTGTAGGCATTATTCACTAACCCCTTGTGGGTGAATAATAGAATAGAATGGGGAAGTGGAAAGGCATTTACCCGGGTTTTATCTCTCGATAAAAAGAAGATGAGATCAGGCTAAAACCCTGTTTAAACAGGGAGTGGCGTGGATTTGTAGCAGAGAGGAATTGCTAAAATATAAACCGGAGGAAAGAGAAATTATTGACGTTTTGAAGACCTGGTTTAAGTAATGTTAAGATAAGACCCGGTCTTTGTTAATTCCATCGGAATTGGGAAGAAGAACAAAGTGCGATAGATCGCATTTGAATGAATGAGGTCCACTGTGGGAAAGAATTTCTAAACAAATACTAATATTCCCTTACCTTTGTGCCCGATTTGCAACATGGAGCGACACTTTTGCGTTTCAATCGCCTATACTTTACAATTTCATACATGGATATACTAATTATCATCTTACAGTTTTTTTTAAGTTTGAGCATCTTGGTCGTATTACACGAAGGGGGGCATTTTGCTGCTGCCAGGTGGTTTAACACTAGGGTAGAGAAGTTTTATTTATTTTTTGACCCATGGTTTTCTATAGCCAAGAAGAAGATAGGGGATACCGAGTACGGAATCGGTTGGCTTCCGCTCGGGGGATATGTAAAGATCTCCGGGATGGTAGATGAGAGCATGGATCTTGAGCAAATGAAGCAGCCGGCAGAGCCTTGGGAATTTCGTTCTAAACCAGCTTGGCAGCGACTGATAATCATGTTAGGTGGTGTGACGGTCAACTTTATTTTAGGATTTTTGATTTTTGGTTTGATATTAGTAGTTTGGGGAGATTCCTATATCCCTTCGAGTGTAGTGAAGGAGGGTATATATGTGGATTCTATCGGTCGCTCGATCGGACTTCAGGATGGGGATAAGATATTGGCTTTAGGGGGCGCTCCATTTGAAAAATTTGATAGTAGAAAACTAATACGATCGATTGTAATAGATGGGATTTCGTCTATAAAAGTACAGCGAAATGGCAGTGAAGTAGATATCCCCATAGATAAGAAATGGGTCACAGAATTATCGAGTCATAAGAATAAAGGGGTTCTTATCTTCGGACCCCGGATGCCGTTAGAAGTCCAAAAACTCGTTAAAGGAAGTCCTGCGGAATTAGCAGGTATTCAACCGGGAGATCGCATCATCTCAATTAATGACGAACCGGTAAAGTATTTGCATGAATTCAGTCAAAAAATTCATCCTGAACCACAGAAATCTTATGTTGTGACCGTCCTGAGAAACGGTAATCCTAAACGGTTGGAGATTACGACGGATAGCAAGGGAAAATTTGGGATGTACTGGAAGATGTTGGATGTAAAAAAAGAGAAGTACAGTATTTGGAAGGCCTTGCCCATGGGTGTTACCAGAGGCATCAAGTTTCTCAAAGATCAATTGGTGGGATTTAAAAAGATGTTTAGCGGTGAGATTAAGGCGTCGGAGAGTTTAGGTGGTTTTGCTACGATTGCACAGTTATTTCCCACGACTTGGGATTGGGAGCAGTTTTGGAAGATTACCGCCGTGTTGTCTCTTATTTTAGGGTTTATGAACCTTCTTCCCATTCCTGCATTGGATGGGGGCCATGTGATGTTTTTATTGTATGAAATGGTAAGCGGTAAAAAACCTAGTGACAAAGTGATGGAAGTGACGACGATGATCGGGATGATACTCCTCTTCGGGTTGTTGCTCTATGCCAATGGGATGGATATAATCCGGTATTTTAAATAAAAGAAAGCATTGGATTTTTTCGAATTTCGGATAAAATAAATATCTTTGCGCTCCTTATTTGAAAGAAGTATGCCGACGTGGCGGAATTGGTAGACGCGCTGGATTCAAAATCCAGTTCTGGCAACAGAGTGGGGGTTCGATTCCCCCCGTCGGTACTTTTTTAAGTGTTATATCCCCTCTCTTTTTTTCTCACAATTGTATACGATATATCGTTTGTCCTGACCTAAGATTTGAACATCATCAAACCATTTAACCAGGTGGGTTTTGTAGTTGAGATGTCTATTGGCTACGAGGACAAACCTGCCCTTGGAACGCAGGCATCTATGTGCCCCTCTAAAGAGGAGAAGAGCGATGTCTATGGTATTCTCATATTCGAAATGAAAGGGAGGATTGCATACAACTAGATCGAAATAATCGCTTTCCAAAGACTCTAATGTATTTTCCCAATGGAAATGGGCCTTGCCCGTAGTAAGATTGAGCTTGGCGCTTTCCACGGCCAAATAATCATCTTCCAGGAGGTGGAGTTCTATTTTGTCGTCTTGGTCTTGGAGGTGGGAGGCAAGTACTCCATTGCCGGAAGCCAAATCCAATACATTTAGATCTTCCGGTCTCAATTCTAAATGTGAGAGTAAAAATCGTGTGCCCAAATCAATTTTTCCCTCTGAAAAAATACCGGCATACTGTTGCAATACCTTTCCTCGGCCTAATCTTATACTTGTTAAGCGAGGACCTGTCGTAGCAATAGTTTCTTTTTTATTTTTAAGGAGTATCAAACGTGATTTCTTTCGGGCTTTGGATTGAGATACATGCTCAAAATAGCGTTGGGCAATGGATAGTATTTTGGGATTGAAATGGCGGGTCATAAAGGCACAAGCGATAGTGGTGTCAGTATGGATGGAAGGCAATAGCTGAAGGATCATTTGTTCGAAAAGGGCACTTGATTTGGGAACTTTTATGCAAGCGATGTCTATTTTCGATGGGAAAGGTTGAAGGGGTAGGACGATTCTGTCTTTATTGATCTGCTTCTTGTTTAGAACCATATTGGCGGCAAAGGCTTTTTCTTGACTCTTATATTGGATGAGGGTGTAAGGAGCGAAGTCATGAAGCACAATGCTGAGAAAGCCAAAACGGTCATTCAAAATAGCCAGGCTTGCCTCCGGACTTGTATTTGATGATTGTAGGAATTGTAAGAGGTATTCATCCCCTGCATTCCAGGCTCTGAGAGATGGGTGCGCCGTATGTGGGTAACGGGAAATATAATACTTGTGGTTCTTGTATTCAAACTGCATAGGACAGATGAGTTGTTTATTTCATACCAAATCCTAAAACGTCATTCTCTGAATACGTACAGCATTCAAAATGGCTAAAAGAGCAACACCCACATCCGCTATGACGGCTTCCCACATGGTCGCCATACCTAAGGCACCTAAGATAAGTACGATGATCTTAACACCCAGTGCAAGTACGATGTTCTGCCAGATAATCTTGTTGGTAGCATTACCAATATGAATGGCAGTAGCTATCTTGGAAGGTTGGTCGGTTTGGATGATGACATCTGCCGTTTCGATAGCGGCATCCGAACCCAATCCTCCCATCGCTATCCCCACATCAGATAAAGTAATAACAGGGGCATCATTGATCCCATCACCTACAAAGGCAATGGTTCTTCCCTGTGCTTTCAATGCTTCGACGGCTTGTATTTTGCCTTCTGGAAGCAATTCTCCTAAGGCTCGATCTATATCTAGCTCCTTTGCGATGGTGTCGACAACGGACTGTTTGTCACCGGAAAGCATAATCACCTCTTTGACGCGATCGATGTTGTGGAGTGCCTTGATGGCTTGAACGGCATCTTCTTTGAGACTATCCGCTATGGTGATATATCCTGCAAACTGACCATCGATAGCTACATATACGACGGTATCAGTGATATTTTGAAGCGATTTGTCGATAGGAATACCATTGACTTTGAGTAGTTTGGCATTTCCGGCCAATACTTCGTGATTTTTGACCGTTCCTTTCATTCCGTGGCCGGAAATTTCTTCTACATTTTGGGTGGGAATCTGAGAATTATGGGATTTTTGTTGACTGTAAGATACAATAGCTTTCGCAATGGGGTGGGAGGAATTTTGTTCCAAGGCACTTACCAATTCAAGGAAAAAGTCGAGATTTAAGTCTTTATTGATTTGTATTTTTTGTACTTCAAACACACCCTTGGTAAGGGTGCCGGTCTTGTCCATGACGACGGTATCAACACGTGTCATAAGGTCGAGATAATTGGAGCCCTTGAAGAGAATTCCATTCTTGGAACCTGCTCCAATCCCACCGAAATACCCAAGGGGGATAGATACAACAAGCGCACACGGGCAGGAAATTACGAGAAAAATCAAGGCTCTTTGAAACCACATTTGAAACTGGTATGCATCGCCGAGAAATAACATAGGGATTACGATTAATGCGATAGCTAGCCAAAAGACTATCGGTGTATAAACTTTAGCCAATCGGCTAATTAGGAGTTGGGTTTTGGCTTTTCTGCCGACGGCTTCCTGTACAAGTTTAAGGATCTTTGAAAGCTTCGTGTCTTCAAATAGGCGGGTTACTTTGATTTCGATCACTCTATTTAGATTGATCATGCCGGCCAGTACTTCGTCTCCTTTTTTCTTGTTATCCGGTCTGGATTCTCCGGTGAGAGCAGCTGTATTTAAGTGAGCAGAATCAGAGAGCAACACTCCATCAAGTGCTATCTTTTCACCGGATTTTACTGATATTATTTGATTTATTTCGACATTTCTTGGGTGTGTAATCTGTTTTGATCCGTCTTGGAGTAGGGTGACTTCCTCTACCTGTACCTTAAGGAGCGCTTCTATAGATTTTTTAGCTCGGTTTACGGCAGATTCTTGAAATAATTCACCTATTACATAAAAGAGCATGACCGCTACCCCTTCTGCATACGAACCAATGATAAAAGCCCCGATGGTAGCGACGGACATTAATACAAATTCGTTGTAAATATCCCCTTTGGCAACTCGTTTTAAGGCTCTGAGGACAATAGGTCCCCCTACGACTAAATAAATTAAACCAAACCAAATGAGTGGAACCGGAAATTTGAAAAATGAAGCTTCAAAGGTATCTAATGCTATTCCCAGCAGTAAAAATAAGATACCGATAGAGGGGATTAGATAATCGATATTGAATTGAATGCTTTTCTTTTCTTCTACTTCTTTAGTAAAATCTATGGCACACGCAGTACCTTCAGCGCAATCCTCTGCATTATTTTTGTGTTGCATATTATGTGAATTTAATAGGCTTTGGCTATCCAATAAGGGATTAGGAAGGACATTTTTTATCGAGTTGTAGTTTGAGGATTTTGAGGTTAATTTTATCTGCGAACTCTTCGTTTAGATTGCTACTGAACTGCATGAGATAATCATCTTGACAATGACCTTTTTGCATGGCTAAATGATATGGGATGTCTTCTTGGAATGTGACAAGTGCGTATTTGGAGTGATAGTCTTCAAAGGTTTGTTCAAGGGCTAGATCCAATTTTCGTTTGATGACGAATGTAGTATCTTGAACTTTATCTCTCATTTCATAATAATTCTCCTCAGCCATATCCCCGATGGCGTCCGCATCTCGCTTACGTATAGACTCATACCGCTTGAAGAGCTTTAACCAATCTTCATCGAAAGAGGTTCCCATCAATTCATCCAGGATTGTTACGTCTTCAAAGGAAGCATTCATCCCTTGCCCATAGAATGGAACTACAGCATGGGCGGCATCCCCTAGGAGTAGGGTCTTGCCATGGGTCTGCCAGGGGAAGCACTTGATAGTAGCAAGAGCACCTGTAGGATGTTCGAAGAATTCTTTGGACAAGTTGGGCATATGTTCTAAAGCGTCAGGAAACTCTTTTTTGAAGAAAGCTATGACTTGCTGAGGGGATTGTAATTGTTCAAAACTATTTTCTCCTTCAAACGGAAGGAAGAGGGTAACTGTAAAACTTCCGTCTAGATTGGGGAGAGCAATGAGCATATAGCCTCCTTTGGGCCAGATATGCAGTGCGTTTTTATCCATACAATGCTGTCCTCCTTTCCATGCGGGAAAAGTTAATTCCTTGTATCCGTGTTTCAGAAACTTTTGGGAGAAACTAAATCTCAATGATCCACTGTGTCTCATCATACTATTGCGCAAGGCAGACCCTGCTCCGTCTGCACCAAATATGGCTTGTCCGGCAATTTTTTTTGTATTTCCTCCCCGATCCCTATAGTGCACAATGCCCTTTTGTAGGTCAACATGGGTACAAGGACTTTCAAAAAGAATTTTTACTTTACCGGACTGTTCAGCAGCATTGAGCAGTTTGATATTTAGGTCTTGCCTGGAAACAGATCGTATGAAATGGTTGGCTCTACCGCTATAGGATTGAAGGGTGGTATTGCCTTGTTTATCGTGTATTCTTCTGCCATACATAGGGATAGTGAGATCGAGAATTTCTTGTTCTAGTCCGATTAAACGCAGGGCTTTGAGTCCTCTATCGGATAAAGCGAGATTAATAGATCTACCGGCACTGATATCTACTTTTCTCATGTCGGGCCGCTTTTCAATGAGTATAACATCATACCCTCTCTGTGCCATTCGAGTAGCTAAAAGTGTTCCACTAAGTCCCGCTCCAATGATGATAATTGGGAGATTCTCCTTATGTACAGACATGTTAGACATTTTTTTAGTTAAGAAGACAAAGGTACGAATTAAACGAGGATGACTTTGGTTCTACCAACGTCAAATCTTATTTTCCCTTTGATTACGGGTAATTTGCACCAAAAGAGTCTAGGGGAACAATCTACCCAAAGGAACGTTCTTTAAACTCTTTATCTTTGTGTCGCTACAAGATTCCTTAAAAGCTATGGAATACCATACCTAAAATGCGCATTAAAACATGTAACAGGGCGTATTTATTGAAAATTTGGTTCCAAATAGCCAGAGTTTGCATTCTTCGATATAAGATCTCTTGAATATACTGTTCGAAGGTATGATTTGGGTAATAGGACAAAATCACTTTTAAGGAGTCCCACTTCATGTAAAGGGTGTATCGATTAAAACAAGAATGAGTTTAAAATGAAGGCAAAATGGAAAAAATACACATTGAACTTTAGGATTCCGGCAGGAACCTCTCGAGGAATATTGAAGAATAAGGAGACTTGGATTTTGTATTTGGAGGATGAATTGGGAGGGCAAGGAATTGGGGAATGTGGCTTACTAAAAGGATTGAGTTGGGATGACCGACCGGAGTATGAAGAGATACTCACTGAGCTTTGTTCAGAGATAACGCAATCGGGAAGGATACCTGCGCTCGATAACTACAAGGAATGGCCTTCCATTCGATTTGGGTTGGAGATGGCAAGGTTGGACTTAAAAAATGGAGGGAGTGGGCGATATTATGCGTCTGCTTTTACCAAAGGGAAGCAAAACATCCCAATCAACGGCTTGATTTGGATGGGGAGTAAGGAACAAATGTTAGTCCAAGTGGAAGAAAAGATTAAGATGGGTTTCAACTGTCTCAAGATGAAAGTAGGAGCGATAGATTTTCGAGAGGAGCTCGATGTATTGCAGTTTATTCGCGATCGTTTTAGTGCCGGTGATCTTATTCTCAGAGTGGATGCAAATGGGGCTTTTACCCCAGGAAATGCCATGGATTACCTTGAAGCTCTTGCAGAATTGGAATTGCATAGTATCGAGCAACCTATTCGACCGGGGCAATGGTATGAAATGGCAGAATTAATCGAAAAATCACCTGTGCCTATTGCATTGGATGAAGAGCTTATCCCTATACATTCTTCGCAAGTAAAACAGGAAATGTTGGATATTATTCGTCCTCCCTATATCATACTCAAGCCTAGTTTTACCGGAGGATTTGCGGCCTCCGAAGAATGGATACAAATGGCAGAAAGGAAGGGAATCGGATGGTGGATCACTTCTGCACTCGAATCCAATATTGGATTGAATGCGATAGCACAATGGACGGCTACTCTACCGACCGAAGGACATCAGGGCTTGGGAACCGGAGGGCTATATACTAATAATTTTGAGGCTCCATTATCCATTGTGAATGGGGAATTGCATTATACACCTGATAAGTAGTCTTCTCAGAATCATTAAGACAAAAAAGACTTATCTTTGAGGAATGAAATCATTTCTGACGGGACAATAACCATCGCATATGGCCTATAAGATTTACACCAAGACAGGAGACAAAGGAAAGACCTCTTTATTCGGTGGAACACGATTATTCAAAGATGACATACGAATTGAAGCTTATGGGACTGTAGATGAACTCAATTCGTTTATAGGGCTACTTATCAGTGAATTAGAAGTACTAGATATGGAGGGACTTGAATTGCAGAGAATTCAAAACACTCTGTTTGATATTGGTTCACAACTTTCAGTGGCCCCCGATAAAAGAGAACAGTTTAATCTTCCGATGCCAACGGATCTGGATATAACAGCGCTAGAACACGCCATTGACCGGATGAATGATGAATTACCTGAGCTTAAGAACTTTATACTACCCGGGGGGAGTCGTGCTTCGGCTACCTGTCATATTTGTAGAACTGTATGTCGTCGGGCCGAGCGGAGGATGGTTAGTATACAGCGTTTAGGGGAGGAGATAGATGCGGTTTTAATCCGGTATATGAACCGACTTTCCGATTATTTATTTGTCCTTTCCCGCTATATTATACATAGACAGGGTGGAAAGGAGATACTATGGAAAAAGTGAGTTAATTTTTGTAGTGTATCAAGGTGAAATAAAGACAAGGAAGGCTACCAAATGGTAGCCTTCCTTGTCCAAAACTGTAAATGAATGGTCTATTCTTTAATGTTATTTATATCTAATAGAATTCATTTATTATCGATAAAGTTTCAAGGATTAATTGTTGAGTTTAAATTTGACAGGGAGGATAAACTCAGCATTGACAGGTTTTCCTTCGACGGTGGCCGGGCTCCAGAATAATTGGGAGTTGGTCGTTTGCAAGGCGTAAAGCACATCCAGGACACTTTGGGATAAAAAGGGAGAAGGAGAGCGAAGAATAGTTACATAGGGAACCTTACCCTTTTTGTCGACTATAAATTTTGCAATAACCATTCCCTCGATTCCTTTGTCTTTTGCTTGTTTGTCGTAGGTAATATGTTTGAATAGGTATTGAATGAGCTTTGTAGTTGTCTCTGCATCTGTTAATGGAGTGCCAAATCGATCCAATAATACCGGTCTTGAATCCGGGTTTTTATAGATGTCATTAATTTTATTTGTTTCGATTGATTCTGTCTCTTCATACGTACTTGCATCAAAGGATATCACAGTGTCACGGGTGGTGATATTGTAGGTTTTGTAGGGTTTTCGGACCTCCGAGTCTACTCCTGAATGGATAGAATTCACACAGCCCTGTACTGCAGTTAGCACCAATACAATAATGGGGGTGAACATCCAATATTTGCGAAAGGATCGAGGGGATTGATTTTGAAATAGCATCATAATTCTAGATTTTATAGGTGATTGATTAAAAGTATTGACGATGGTGTTGGTTTTAGAAGAGGAGGCGTATTTGACAAGGATTCTTCCATACTCTTCCGGTGTTGTCTTTGTAAGGGACATCGCCTCAGCATCCGCTTTGAACTCATGGACTTCCCGGAGGTAATCTTCTAAGAGATAGATCAAAGGACTCCACCAAAGAGGTATTTTCAACAGGTGAATCAATAAAATATCAAGTGAATGCCTTTGACGGATGTGCACCATTTCATGCTGAACAATTATCTTGAAATGAGATGTTTCTTCCGTTGTATGCTCCGGTAAATAGATCGTTGAAAAAAAGGAAAACGGAGTCTTTATTTTTTTGTCATGAAGAATGGAAAATCCTGCCTTTTTGTAAGCAGGATGGGTCAAGTTAAGCTGCACAAGGTAGTATGCTCCCGCTAGTAGACGCGCTGTTTGTCCGATGGCACCAAGGAACCATATCGTTAGTAGAATGGAAGACCAGGACCAAGAGTAAGCTGGAGTCAGGCTTTGTAGAGGACCGTTTGATCCATTGATAACGAGCGGTTCAAGCAAGTAGGTGAGTGTATTAAAATCAGAGTTAATGGATATGAAATGCAAAGGTAACCAGGGGATAATAATACTCCATACTAAGGCAACTAAAAGGTAGATTCTATTGTGGGTAAACGCTGTAGATCGACGAAATGACCATTGGTAAGCCAAAAGAAATACGCCGAGATTAATATGTAGGAGAACTAGAAAATAATTCATGATTCTTTGTTTTTAAGTTGGTCAATCAAGTCATTTAATTCCTTGGGATCTAAATCATTTTGCTTAACGAGAAAAGAGACAAGATGAGCAGGAGAATCGCTGAAATATTTATGTACCAGGTCTTTGAGAAAGGAGCGCATATAAGAAGACTTTTTAATTTTAGGGCGATAGACAAAGGTTCTACCATAGGCTTCGTGTTGTAGGAATCCTTTTTTATTGAGGATGCGGACGATAGATGAAATGGTCGAATGAGGTGGGCGAGGAGGACCGAGTTTATCCATAATTTGCCCTACACTACAAGGGGCAATCTCCCAGATAATCTGCATAATTTGCTCTTCAGCTTGCGTGAGTCTTTGCATGGTTATATATTTTAGATACGTTATATAACGCAAAGATACGTTAAATGTTGTAAAAAGACGTTAATTTGTTAAAAAAAGGAAAAAAATTATATTAGAGAGAAGCAGAAAGTATGCGTGCTCCGTTGATAAACATTTGTACAGCAAGCATTACGAGGATCATTCCCATGAGTTTTTCTAAAGCAAGGAGGCCTCTTCTTTTTAAGATTTTGATGAGTTGAGGAGCGATGATGAGGATAAGAGAAGAGCCTCCCCAGGCGAGAAGGAGAGAGATAAACCAATGAGATAAGCCTTTGGGGTCGCTTTGAGTCATAAGAATAAGCATAGCGAGGACAGACGGTCCTGCGATCATAGGAATAGCGATCGGAACTAAGAAGGGTTCTCCGTCGGGTTGGTGCCCCATAATACCTTCCGGTTTAGGAAAAATCATTCTTAGGCCTATAATCAATAGAATAATGCCACCGGAAATGGTAACTGCTTCTTGTTGAAGGTGCATAAATTCGAGCAGAGGTTGTCCGGCTACGAGAAATATCAGAAGAATAACTAGGGCCATGAGAACTTCTCTAACTATGATTTTGCGTTGTCTTTTCGGAGGGATACCCGATAAGACAGAAAGCAGGACGGGTATATTTCCGAGTGGATCCATGAGGAAGAACAGCATGACTGCTGCTGAAAGAATGGTATTTCCGGAGTTATCCATATCGTGAAGGGTTACAATTTTGGGTACAATAGATACACAATATTATATTCAACTTGCATTTATGGCCGAATTGCATTTCGGCATGAATGTTAATACGTGAATTATGCATAAACAAACCAGTGGGTAGGATGTTTTATGAAGGGTATAAAATACTGCCCTATAAATGGGTGCAAGTACATGCTAACACCATGAGTCTAGAAATAATAACACACTAGCTAAAAGTCCTAGTCATTATTTAAAGTGATAGTAAGTCAATTGAGAAATTTAAACGTATGAATTTTAAGTATCTAGGTAGGAAGGAATTAAGAGTAAGTGAAATCTGTCTTGGGACAATGACATTTGGAGAGCAAGTAGAAGAGCGGGAATCACACCGAATTATGGATGTGGCGTGGGATTTAGGAGTCAATTTTTACGATACGGCTGAGATGTATTCGGTGCCAGGAAGGCAGGAGACACAGGGTCGTTCGGAGGAAATACTAGGAGCATGGATAAAGAAGAGACAAAGGAGGGCGGGTCTCATTCTTGCCACAAAAATTACCGGCCCTTCCACCGGATTATCGTATATACGTAACCCGTTAAATTTTAGCCGAAACCAGATATTTGAAGCAGTAGAAGGAAGTCTTAGACGCCTGAAGACAGATTATATTGATATATATCAATTGCATTGGCCGGAACGGAAGGTCAATTCATTTGGGAAAAGGGGATTTATATTTGATCCGGAGGATCCATGGGAGGATAATTTCATATCTATTCTACAGACCATGCAGGAGTTGAAGGAGAATGGAAAGATTAGATATTTTGGTATATCCAATGAAACCCCATGGGGTTTGATGCACATATTGGAGTTGGCAGGTAAGCATAATCTAATCAGACCAGTGAGTATCCAAAATCCGTACAATTTGCTTAATAGAACCTATGAAATAGGACTAGCTGAAGTATCTATCCGGGAGGATGTTCCTCTATTGGCTTATTCCCCAATGGCATTTGGATTGCTCAGTGGAAAATATGACAATGGAGATCCGGGTGCAGATGCTAGGCTCAATAAATTTTCTGTATTGTCCAGATACAATAGCCCCAATGCACGTGAAGCCGCCAAGAGATATAATACATTAGCGAAAGAATACAGTATTTCTCCAGCGCAATTATCCCTTGCCTTTGTCAATAGACAAGTTTTTGTGGGAAGCAACATCATAGGGGTTACTTCAGAGGTACAATTGCGAGAGAATATAAGCAGTACAAAGGTGAAGCTTAGTGCTGAATTATTAAAAGAATTAGAAAGTATCCATGAGTTGTATCCAGATCCAGCCCCTTAAGGTCGTTTAGGTAAGGATGAGTTCATCGAAAGGAATAACGGTTGGGTAGCCTTTAGATTGAAAGTATTCAGTGGTATCCATTTTGCCGTTACCTGTTGCAAGAATCATATCTCCTCCCCATGCACCTAAAGATTTTACAGCGCCGGTAAAATCCTTGAAAAGACGTTGTTTTATCGGTGTTTCACCCAAAATATTACCTACAAATTCTTCATGCTCCTGTATCAGTTCGTTAAATTGAGTAAGAGAGTTAGCTTCAAGCATTCTAGCAGTTAGAGAAGAGGCTTTTTCAATATCTTGTTTGCGGGTTTTCTTTTTCAGGAAAGAGCGGACTGCAGCTGATGAGTCTGCCTTATTTCCGAGGGGTATAAAAAATAGTTGATCCTTAAAAGGCGGATTAAATTCCACTGGAGAAATATCTAATGAGTCTCCTTTGTACGTGTATAGCAGTGGGCTTTCGGCTTGTGTAGCTGCGATATCATATCCCGATCCGGATTCCAAGTCAAAATACATGGAATAGGGATTGGCCTCCGCCCATTGGGCAATGAGATAAATTAAAGAAGCACTTGACCCCAAGCCCCATTCACGTGGAAATTCGAGTTTGGTTGTTACTCGGTATTTTTTCCATTTGGACAGAAAGTCAGAATTATCTCTACAAGCAGAAGTAAGCACCTTGGCGAGTTTACGCGCTAGAGTTTCATCTGAGGATTTGATAATCTCAAATCCCATTAAGTCAATATTAGCAGTGAACCATTCCTTGCCATCATGATCAAGCGCTTTCCAGACTACTTCAGATCCTGTACCGGTTTTGAGTTCGAATTGCTGTCCCTTACGGGTCGGTAAAGCTAGGGCAGTGGCGCCCTTAATGACCAAATACTCGGCCGATAGTAATATTTTTCCTCGTGCGTAGTGTACTTGTGCGATGGTTATTTCGATTTTAAAGGTGCAAAATTAAAACTTTTTGCATATATTATTGCCTTATTTTGATGATATTATCAACAAAATAATGATATTT
>JALSTN010000135.1 GCA_026983735.1 Saprospiraceae bacterium
ACATTATGTGCAAAATAAACAAAAATGTGCGCCATTAAGTTCCTGTCTGACAAAATCTCCATCTTTTTGAAAATATGGATAATCTGGTCTATTTTATCCGGCAGGGAAGTGCGATACTTTTGGATGTAGAGTGCAGAACGGACAAAAACATTGGTGATATTTTCTATCATTTTATCATCCATTCTGGCGACATCCAGAAATAGAATTTCAAATTGAGGAATGTATTTCCTCAGTTCATCCGGAAGTTGATCAATGAGCTCTGAAATAGAGCGAACTTTCCATTTTTTCCTTCCTTGGTAGAGGAGAACGGGGATAATGGGCTCCAAGGGTTTGTCTTGCTTTATAAAAGTGGCATATCCTTCCGCCAGGTAGCGTAAAAGTTGGATATACACCATGGAGTACGGCTTGTCTTTGTGCTCTATGATCAGGGTGACATGAAGGTGTTGGTTAGAAGAGGTTTTTCTTCGAAATCGCAATATTACATCGGAGAAGAACTCTCTGAGTTCTTTGTTGACAAAAGAGGTTTTCGGGAAAGAGATGGATTCCACATCTATTATAGAGCGTATGTGCTTTGGGAGCATTTCCTTACAAAAATCCATGGCAAAAGCCTTGTTGGACATCATCGCCTTAAAGAAACGGTCATGTGGAGTAAGTGGATGTTTAGACATAACTAGAGGTGTTAATACCAGACCGATACCAAATGCTGATTATAAAAAATTTAGTTTTCACTTCTTCATCTTCAAATAATCTTAGCACAGCTTAGGCTATGCTAAGATTTTTTTAGATGGAACAGGCAAAAATTAATTCTTATTATAATTGCCATTTTGATAAAGGTTTCGTATAAGTGTGTACTTTCGTGCAAAGATAGGAAAAAATAAAGGATGTAACCGAGTAAAAGAGTATCCCATTAGGGATATATAATATAATTGAACCGCCGATTATGTCCTTCATATACCCCAGAGAATTCAATTTTCTTTTTGAGGTCTTTGAGGGAGAGGGTCAGATCTTTTGTATTTTGAATAGGATGTCCATTTACATGAGTAATGATAAAACCCGGAACCATATTGGTCTGTTGATCCATTGGACTTCCCATGAAGATCGTCAATACTTTGACCCCTTTTTGACTGATTTTATGACGTTCCTCAGAGTACAGATCACGTACCTGGATGCCTAAGCTTCTCAATAGTTTATCTTGCCCGAAAGAGACAAGTTCTGTATTGTTTTTTGTATTTTTAAGTATCACTTTGGTCTCCTTTATTTGGTCCTCGCGGCGATATTGGACAGAAAGTGTATCTCCTGGATGTTTTTGTCCTACGAGTTCTTGCATACGAGGAACATCATTGACGGATTGTCCATTGATATTGAGCAACACATCTCCCGGTTTTAACCCCGCATCATCTGCTCCACTCCCTATCATAACATGTGTGATGAAGATTCCATTGAGGTTCGGCAAGTTATAATTATTTTTCATCTCTTCTGAGATGCGACTGATAGATACCCCTAGCAGACCCCTTTGAACATTGCCATATGCTTTGAGGTCATTGAGGATTTTAGCAGCGAGATTGGAGGGGATGGCAAAGGAGTAACCTTCATATTGGCCACTGTGTGAAAGGATGGCACTATTGATACCCACTAATTGACCTGCGGTATTGACCAATGCGCCGCCCGAATTGCCCGGATTGACAACGGCATCTGTTTGGATAAAGGACTCGATCCGCAAAGGATGTTCTCTTAAGATATCAATATTTCGTCCCTTAGCGCTTACTATTCCGGCGGTGACAGTTGATTGTAAGCTGAATGGGTTGCCCACAGCTAAAACCCATTCCCCTATTCGCAAGGAATCAGAGTTTCCAAATTCAATAGAGGGTAGCGAGTCTGCTTGAATTTTAAGCAAAGCCAGATCTGTGGAGGGATCTGTTCCTATCAATTGGGCTTCGTATTTTGTTCGATCATTGAGTTGAACGGTGTAGGTAAGCGCATTCTTAACCACATGATTATTAGTGGCGATATATCCATCGGGAGAAATAATGACACCTGATCCCGTCGCCGTTCCATACCTATTTTTCATCCAGGGGTAAGTTTGAAGTTGGTGTTTTGTCTCGATATAAACGACGGCAGAAGTGCTTTTTTTAGCGGCTTCGGCAAATGAGGTAGGAGCGTAACTCTTCAGCGTCCGAGTCTTCCAAGGACGAGGTGCAGAAGGAACGAGCACCGTATTTGCGGGATGTTCTATAGGAATAGGAGAAGGGTGAGGTATGAAATAGCGATCATATGCCCATACGACTACGATAGCACTGAGTAAAGAAGTAAGGAAAAAGAATATGTATTTCATCACCAATAAACAGTATTTTTAAGATGCAATGTTAACGATTTCTCAGGCTGTATTGTTGTCTGTAAGTAAGGCTGGTGATCTAGGGGTTAATGGTTGCGTTCTATCGCTTCCTGTGCTTTCTTGGAATACTTGATTGGGACCAATATTTAGAGTTCCTCCTTACATGACTATAGGGTGTAAGAGTCAAATTACCTATATTTAGGTATTGCCCAATGTAGCTTTTATGGATAATTTTGCATTAAAATATAGTATGTTCTAATATAAAATATTATGTATATATATTTAATCAAAATAAAATGCTAAAAAATATTAATATTCCTTTTAATATTATCAAGCATACAGCATGAAATCTATTTGTTATCGAAATACGTTTTTATTCGTTTTTGTTCTTTTGTTTTCTGCACTTGATGGGAAAGCTCAGGATCGACAGTTTGCTACCACTTACCAGTCCAACGTACTTGGCAAAGGGCAACGCGATTTGGAAATATGGACGACCTACAAGAACTCAGGGGACGGGAAGCTCGCATTATTGAATCGTTTAGAGTTTGAATTTGGGCTTGGTAAAAGATTGCAAGCTTCTCTTTACCTCAATCAGAGTGCTATGCGCATAGTAGAGCATTCGACTCAAGTACCAAATCTAACTAATTCCTTCTCTGTTTCTACAGAGTTGAAATACAATGTATTGACTCTAGGCTCTTCTCCTGTAGGGATTGCATTGTATGCTGAGGGCAATGTTTCCGTAGAAGGGTATGGATGGGAGAGCAAGTTAATAATGGATTGGAGAAGTAGGCATCATCTTGTAGCAACCAATCTGGTTGTAGAAAGAGAATTGAAACTTCCCATAAGCCCAAATGCGGGAAATTCAAGTGAGACAAAGCTGGAAGGAGTAGTCGGTTATATGTATTTATTTTCACCTTCATTTGGTATAGGATTGGAAGGGACTACAGAAAGGGAGCTAAGTTTACATGATTCAAAGGGAGAATCAGCGAGTGAATTTGTGGTCGGACCCTCCCTGTATTTAGCCCGTGGAACTAGTTTTGTAATATTTCATACCTATAAATCCATAGGAAGAAGAGAAGGGGTAGGGGTATTCTCTTCAAGAGATATATTTGTTCGACTATTAATTGGGGTGCGTTTGTGATTTACTCGAAGATTTTTTTCTATTATTCCTTCTGCCGCCGCGTCCTTATGAATAAGGTGTACCAAGGGGTTTTTGTCGTATTTGTGTTAGGGCTTTTAGCCTGCAGTTATCGCTTGTATCCACTTCCGTCTCAACGTGATCTAAATCTGATGAAGGATTATTCTCCTATGCTGCCGGATTCTATTGAATTGTCGCAGGGTAGTCAATTATATGCTATGAAATGTGGCAAATGTCATTACCTCTATCGACCTCATCAATTTCGTGAAGAAGTTTGGCGAACTCAGGTTCAGGAGATGGCTGCAAGGAGTCATTTGGATTCCGCAGGTCGAATAGCGGTCCTCCAATATCTTCTCACTATAAAGAAGTGGGAAGAATGGAAGAAAAAAAATTGATTTATCCCATATCCTCCAAATCGACAATTCCGTTCATGACGGCATAAACCGTTAGACCTGCAATGGTTTTGATCCCTAATTTACTGATGATATTTTTTCTATGGGTGCTGATCGTATGATGGCTGAGATGTAGCAATTCCGCCATTTTTTTTGTTGTAACTCCTTGAACCATGTGTCGCAATATTTCTTTTTCTCTTTTCGAAAGGGTGATAGAGTGCTCTCGGTTCGGGTTTTCATACTGCTTGGGAAATAAATTATCTAAAGTCTGATAGAACATTTCTTCGGGAGCATCCAGCAATAGATTGTGGCTGTACCTCCCTTGTCTAGCATTTATTTGGAAGCGGTGCAATACAATAGTTTTTAATTGGGGCTGTGTGAATTTTATTTCTGTCCAATTCAGTCCTTGCTCTTCTGCAAGCCCTCCTTCAATGATAAGGAGTACAACCGCATGTCGCAATAGGAGATGTCTTAATTCAGCAGTAGTCTGAACTGAAAAAACAGATGCTTTTCTCTCAAAATGAGTAGCAATCAGAGATTCTATCCCTTTTCTTACGATAGGAGAGGGCGAAGCGACAATGATCCCGAGTTCTTCAGATATTTTTGGCATTAGATTGGGTTAATTTCTGCTTCTAGATGTTGTACTATTGGGATAAGTACCTCGTTTTCCAATCTTGTGTGACTGTACAAGTCTCTTTCCAATTCGAAGAGCTGATGGAGAATTTTTCTTCTGAGTGGACCTTTCTCAGTTTGTGGAATGTGGCGGATTAAAATATTTTTTACATCCATTAGCACACTTTCTATATCATCGTGATGGGCTCCGTAAACCCCGATGTGATAGGAGACACTTTGGTCCGGGAGCTGCTGTTTTTGATAGCAGGAATAGAGCTCTTGAATGTATTTGAAGACTGTCTCATTTTCATATTGAATGTGCTCTGAAACCTCGGCGATATAATGCTTAAATAAATGGCTTAAGGCACGTGCTTTATTGTCACCCAACTCCAAAATGAGCCGGTTGACATCATCATCTACTTGCGGTATCTTTATCTCTGTAAAATATCGGTGAGAACTGCTTAGATATCGAAGGAGTTGCGGTATGAAATCGTAGGATTTACCGGATTGAGGGACATATTCGGGAAATGTGGAAACATTGAGCACCAAGGTGAATAAGTTGGGTAGAACCTCGTGTCTTTCACAAACAACATCAATCGTGTCATTGCCCAGACCTAATGGAATTCCAAATCTTTCCAATATTTGTAGTGTCCCCGGATATTGGAGGATGACTTCTGCTAAAATATTATTTTCGTGGTATGCCATACGCGATTGGTTTGAGTGGTGAAGATAATACAAACCGCTTAAATAGGGCATTGTAAGTTTCAATTTTTCTATCTCAAAAATCATTGATTTGCGAGCATAAGATGCCTTCTTATACTGTATTAAAGAATGGAAGATACGATGGATTGGTAGTAAAATATAGAGAATAAAGGATATAAATATATGTAATAAATATAATTTGTGTAGATTTTTTATAATATATACTTGTTTGAATGAGTGATCCTCTGACCTTATTTGTAGATGATTTATTGATATTCAGAATTATATGTATTTTAGAGGCTAACTTCTAACCTAGTTAATTGAGATCTAATGGAGAGTATTCGGGAAATATTGAATTTGGATACTTTCGTAGTAGTCAAAAAAGCGAAGAGAGGGACAATAATTCAGAGAGCAGGAGTAAATACTTCCTTAGGTTACTATGTACGGAAAGGGCTACTCAGATCTTATACTATTGATGAAAAAGGTAAAGAGCATATATTTATGTTTGCTTCAGAAGGGTGGTTAATTGTTGATATTGAATCTCAGGAGTTTCATCATTCCACTGAGTTGTATATTGATTGTTTGGAAGATTCTGAAGTGGTTATTTTTGACCGAAAGGATATCAATGCCTCCAACTTGACTAAAATACAACTTGAGCGAATTAATGACTTGCTCTCAAGAAGGATCGCTGCTTTACAGAGGAGGGTTATTCTTTTGTTAAGTGCCACCGCAAAGGAAAGGTATATTGCGTTTTTGGAGACCTATCCTGATTTGCCTAATCGAGTACCTCAGCGTATGATTGCATCGTATTTAGGCATAACACCACAAGCCTTGAGTACGATTAGAGGAAAGATGGCAGGAAAAAATTAATTTTATCCTCATTTCTTAATCTACATGAATGTGTAAGTGCCTGGTTTTACCCACTTTTGCATCAAACAAAACTTATAAAAATGAATGGTAAACTCAATTTAGTCGTCAGGATCCTCTTAGGATTAATGTTAGTTATTTTAGGGCTTAACAAGTTCTTACAATTTATGCCTATGCCTCCCATGCCGGATGCAGCAGGTGAATTTATGGGTGCTTTGGTTAAAAGTGGGTATCTTATGGTGGTAGTTGCACTAGTTGAAATCGGAACTGGGCTTTTGCTCCTTGTCAACAAGTATCAAGCTCTGGCACTCGTACTTGTTTTTCCGGTATTGCTCAATGCCTTTTTATTTCATATATTTTTGAATCCTTCAGGGATCATGTTTGCTGCGCTTGCCATTGTAATGAATGTTTATTTAATGCTTTCAAACAAGGCAGCATACGAGGGAATGTTGCAGCCATAACGGATAGATCTGGTTACTTCCGGCAAGTCATTATTTTAGTTTATTTTGAAGGCTTATTCTCCACTTTCCTTGAAATTAGGGTAGAGGTTTCGTGGGGGTATTGGGCTAAAGGGGATTGCACGGCCTGGAAGGTGTTTGGATGACTATCATACTTTTCTGTGTAGTAGAGATTTCACTGTGAAAGGAAGATTTTAAGCGATCTGAATCCTGCTCTCACCGAGATTATTGGAAACTTATAAGTGTCGTAGTGTCAGTTGTTATTGTGATTGTCAATGAGCGGATAGTGCCGCTAGACCCATTCCCAAGATGAGTAGGGATATCTTCTTGATTCCGCCGCTATGATGCTCTTTATCTATTTCATACAAAATCGTAGTGGCAATGTGCAACATAAACCCAACGACTACTGAAATAGTGATAATTTGAAAGTCTTGATCTAGCGGAAGAAAGTGAGGGAGGGCAGCACCCAAAGGGGTAGCAAAAGCAAAGATTAATAACGGCCCATAAAATCGGATTCCTCGTAGGGACATCCCTTTCATTAAGACGCCTAAAGTGAAAGCGGCAGGAAATTTATGAATGACGATCCCCCAATACAGGGCATTGATCGAGGTGTGATCTTGTGTATGTGTCTCGAGATCGTGATAAAATTCGAGAGGTAGGCCTTCAAGAAAAGCATGGAGTGTCAAGCCGAGTACCAAAGGCCAAAATTTGTGCTTCATCCCGTGGTGCTGATGCCCGTGTTCAACTCCTTCTGTTAATGTTTCAATAAGGATCTGTATTAAGAATCCCAATAGAATACACACCCCAATATATGGATGTTGGGTGCGTCCGATCAAGGGAATAAGGTGGACGGCTACTATGCCAAAAAGGAATGCCGCGCTGAATGTAAGAAAATCATTTATGGATTCCTTCTTAATTAGAGTTGTAGATTTGGCTATGATTCCGCCTGCCAATACGACTCCAATTAGAGTGAGATAATACATGGGATTCATCGTGGTCTCTATCTATTGGATTCTGATTTTAGAATAAAATACGTAGCTTGGTGCGAAGATACATCCAATAAATGAGACGACCAATTCCCAAGCCTAGTAAGGCGCCAAAAAGAATATCAGAGGGATAGTGCACCCCGACAAATACTTGTGCCAGGGCGACCAGTGTAGCCCAGACGACTAAAGGTAGAAAAACGCTACGATTGTGGGTTTTTCTTATAAAGGAAAAGAATCCGACCAAGGCAAAGTGATCTGTAGCATGGGCGGAAGGGAAGCTCCACCCACTTCCACATTGCACCCTTAGCAGTAGTCCATCGATCGGTACCTGACATGGCCGCATTCGCTCTATCCAGGGCTTTAGGACATGGCTGGAAATTTGATCCGCCAACGTTACTGCAATAATAACCCATAATAGTAACCAGATTCCCTTAAGTCGGTATTTGTACGTGATCCATACTGCAAATATTAAATAGAGTGGTATCCATGTTGTCTTCGTCCTCCAATAAATGAATAGTGTTTCTGCCCATACGGCAGGGTGCCACCCATTTATCAGATGAAAGAGATAGGGATCTATGGATTGTAAGGACTCCAACATGCTGTTTAATGTGTTGCGGTCAAGATGAGTCGAGGAGACAAAGCCTCCTGATAAGGTTGAAGCTGGTAATCTCCAAAACTTTCCAGTAGTTCCAGTCCCGCTAGTTGAAACATTTTGCCTAATTCCTCCTTCGTGTAAGCGCGAACCCTTTCGATGAAGAAGTAGTCTTGTCCCTTCGATTTGAATCGGATCTCCTTGTAAATAAATCCTCGCTCTATCTTCCTCTGGATATGAAAGTCAATGCCCGCTTTGTGGACAGTCTCTGCTTTTACCAATCCCGCTTCGACATAGGGGGCACTGAGAAAATCCATAACAAAAATACCTTTAGGGTTTAACGCATGTTGGATGTGCCGGAGTACATTTTGATGTTCTGCCTCTTTTTCAAAATATCCGAAACTGGTAAATAGATTCAGAATATAATCAAATGTGCCAAAAGTAAAAGGCTGACGCATATCGTGAATGAAATATTGGTCTCCGCCACAGGACATTTCTTTGGCTTGGGTAATGCTCGCCGGAGAGAGGTCTACTCCGGTTACCCGCATGCCCATTTGCGCCATCTGTCTACTGTGTCGACCACTGCCGCAAGCTAGATCTAGAACGGCACTTCCCTTTGGTACTTGGAGATGGTCAAGCAGGTTTCTTATAAAACCTCTGGCCTCTTCTTCACTTCTGTGATCGTAGAGTAGATGATAGAACGGGGAGTCAAACCAAGTGGCGTACCATTGCATCGGATTGTATTTTGATTACCTTTTGATAACAGTTTTTTTGAGTGAATGTTGTTCATGGAAAGCTCTCCGCACCTTTTAGATGTCAGACAATGAAAAAAAAGGTATATTTTGTTATTAATTCTTTCAAATATATAAATATTTAATATATTTGCTTTGAAATTAGTAATTATTGTAAAACGTAAACCAAAATTTGCTGTTATGTGGAAAGAATTTAAAGAATTTATTACCGGAGGTAATGTGATTGAATTTGCTGTTGCAGTCATTATGGCGGGAGCTATTGGACTGGTTGTGACAGGGTTTGTAAACTATGTCGTCATGCCATTTGTTGGCCATTTTACAGGTGGAATGGACTTCAAGGATATGAAGTATGTCCTGGATGAAGCCGTTGGCAAGGCTGGAGAGGCCGGATATGTCGCTGAGAATGCTATTATGTATGGATCCTGGATCAACACCATTATCAACTTGCTTATTGTAGGGTTTGTAATGTTCCTGATCGTCAAAGCTTATAATAAGGTAAAGACGCCACCACCTGCCCCTGCTCCGGCCGGACCTTCTACTGAAGATCTTCTGACTGAGATTAGGGACTTATTGAGTAAGAAATAATCACTCATAAAATCACTTAGTTTTTAATATTGGGAGAGGACATGGATATCTGTGTCCTCTCTCCTTTTATCGAGGAAAGTGCTTCAGAGCTTCTCGCCGACTCAAAGGAGTCAATTCCTGACGCTCTACAAAATCCAAGACCCATTTAGGATGTGTTCGGGCATATTGGCGCAGTGCCCATCCTATAGCTTTGTCGATAAAAAATTCTCCGGTACCTAAAGAATGGGTGATCGTCTCCTCTAGAAGATGGGGCATTGTTCGGTCTTTATAATGGAGTTGGAAAAGAATCGATGTGCGCCTTAACCAAAGATTTCCAGAGTCCATACATTGCTGGATAAATGTCATGCCATTTTCCGGAAATGATATGCAATATCTCCCTATAAGATGGGCAGCGATATAATCTACTGTATCCCACCAAGATTTATGTGTGATCATAAAATTTAAAAGATGAATATCTTTCTGATTGAATTGATCTTGATATTTATGGACTAATTCCATTCCGAAATATTGGAATTCTCGCTGAGGGTATGTCCAAAGCACGTTGACTATTTCCTCCAAATATTCTTTGGGGGGAAGTTTTTCTTTTCTTAGAAAAGGACGTTGGATCACTCGTCGTTGAGGAGCTTTAATCCCCCAAAAAGCAAAACGGTTTTTCATATAGGCCGTTTGTCCTATACCGATATCTCGATGGCTGTGTTTCTCAAATTGAATCGCAAGAGACTTTATATATTCTTCTACAAGAAACACTACTTCTTCCCTTGTAACGACTCGAAATCTCCAAATACCAAGTAGGCCTCGACAAAATGTTTTGGAAGTTCTCTGTAGGCATTTTGAATCCGTGCTTTATCCCCGGAAGTAATACTTGAATCTATTTCTACAAATGCTTTTTCTGCTTGTTCAAACACCTGTTGTAAGTATTGTCGTTTTTTTTGTGGTATTTGATACAAAGTATTGTCAAGTTTTGCAGCCTTGATTTGTTCAAAATTTTGCTTGATTAACTTAAGCATATTTTGTGTAGACTGTAGCACCGTTTGAAAGGCATCTTCCGGTATGTTCCCATTAAGTGAACTTGCCATAGATTGAGCCATCGAGTGCAAGGATTTTAAAGCATCGGGATAGTAGAGGCCCAAAGAATTGCGATTGCGCATTTTGATTAATGATTCGGACAAGGGATCCAAGTCTTGTATATTTGCTTGCTTGAGGTGATTGGATTTGACATGTTCATCCGCATATTTAATGTGGGCTTTGATATTGTCGATATCTCTATTCCAGTATTGATCCGAAGGATTTTTATTTTCATATTTTTGTATGAAATGGTTGATTTGCGGTTTTAGCTTCGACAGGGCTTCAAGACTGCTGAATTGCTTGTTGATGCTCGTTAGATAAAGCGCAGGGATCAATGCTTTATCTATAGCAGCCATATTTTTGAGAAGCTCTTTTTTGTCTAAAGGTCGGTCTGTTGATTTTTCCTTACAACTGGAGAAACTTAAGGTGGAAATTAGAATGGTAATGAAAAATATGAAATGGCGCATAAACAGTTTTACTTTTGTTGGGCAATAGCTACGAAAGCAGCGGTTTTTGTTGAGCTTTGACGTAGCAAATGGAGTTTGTCATTTCCCTTATCTGTCCGATAAAATCTCGATTTTGAAAGAGAAAACTCTATGCTTTGTTCGTCTCTGACTCCTAATACTCAATCATATGAAACCCATTTTAATGGCATTGGTTCTTTACAGCTGGAATTTGTTTCAAGGAAGAATTAGTTCGAAGTATCGAGCCTTTTGTCCGATCGCCGATAGGATATTGGTATTAACTGTTGATGAATGAGTTGGCTTAAGTTTTTTCTATTATATTTTGCAGGCTATGGATGTTCGATATTTTCAATATTTCCGTATAGAATTAGTAAGTGATTCAGAGTAGGGGCTTACTATGATTGACAGTTAGTCGAAGATATTGTTTTATTTGTAGATTTGATTCCTTGAATGGGATTTATCCCCTTTACATTTGTATCTTAAAGTTGAAGTTGGACAAATGGTCAAATTTTAGGGGGCGAAATTCATCTTGCTTTATTATCAATTTATTAGAAAATTTTAAAGATATGAAACGAACATGAATTTTATTAAACATAAATTTCACATAGAAGTATGTTTAAAAAAATTTGTGTGAGAGCGAAGCGGTTCCATAGCTGCAGAAATTTTATAATACATTTATTTTCAATTTATTAGAAAATTTTAAAGATATGAAACGAACATGAATTTTATTAAACATAAATTTCACATAGAAGTATGTTTAAAAAAATTTGTGTGAGAGCGAAGCGGTTCCATAGCTGCAGAAATTTTATAATACATTTATTTTCAATTTATTAGAAAATTTTAAAGATATGAAA
>JALSTN010000136.1 GCA_026983735.1 Saprospiraceae bacterium
ATTAAACATAAATTTCACATAGAAGTATGTTTAAAAAAATTTGTGTGAGAGCGAAGCGGTTCCATAGCTGCAGAAATTTTATAATACATTTATTTTCAATTTATTAGAAAATTTTAAAGATATGAAAACAAATATCCGTTTAATTTTGACATCCTGCCTTGGGGCTATTATTGCCTTCTTTGTACTTATTTTAGTCGGGTGGTTGCTCGTCTGGATGTTTACACCGGGGCCTGAGAAAGTGGAGCCCGGAAGCATTTTGCGCGTTGACCTTAGTCAAACAGTGCCGGAGAGGACCAATAACATCGAAATGAATCCATTTAAGTTGGAGAATAAGAAAAGGTGGGGAACACAAGAGCTTTGCTATGCGATTAGACATGCCGCGGAGGATAACAAAATTGTAGGAATTTATCTGAATAGTCCGTCTCCTCATGCATCAGCAGTCCAATTGAGGGATTTTAGAATGGCTCTGCAGGAGTTTAAAAAATCCGGAAAATTCGTCTATAGTTATGGCAATGGATATACCGAACTCGGATATTATCTGAATTCTGTTAGCGATAGTATTTATCTTGCGGGAACCGGCTTATTGGACTTTCGGGGGTTTGCGGCTGTTTTGCCCTTCTTTAAGGATGCGATGGATGCTTTGCAAATCAAATCTAAGATTTTTTATGCCGGACAGTACAAAAGTGCGACAGAACCGTTCCGCCGTAACGAGATGAGCGAACAAAATAAAGAGCAATTGCATGCTTATCTCAATGATATTTATGCAATCCACCTTAGGGAGATCAGTACTTCTAGGGGTATTCCGGTTGATTCCCTTCGCAAGCTTGCTGCTCATAATGTGGGATGGGATGCACATCAGGCTCAGCTACATAGAATGGTAGATGTCTTGGGGTATGAGACGGAAGTATTCCGTGATATCCGACATAGATTGGGATATGATGAAGACAAAAAACTCCACTTTCTGGATCTCAACGATTATCGTTCCAGGATTAAAAGTAAAAAGTATGGACGAGGGGCAAAGGATAAAATCGCACTCGTCTATGCCGAAGGGAATATTACGGGGACTTCCGAAGATAAGCCGGGAGAGATTACAGAAAAGAAGTATGTTGAAATGCTTCGAAAAATCCGAAAAGATAAAAAGGTGAAAGCCATCTTATTGCGTATTAATTCTCCGGGCGGTAATGGATTAACCTCAGATAAGATACTTCATGAATTGGATTTGGCCCAGCAAGCTGGTATAAAAGTCGTCGTTTCGATGGGAACCTATGCGGCGTCAGGTGGATATTATATCGCTTGTCATGCCGATAGTATATTTGCAGAACCGAATACCTTGACCGGATCCATCGGTGTGTTCGGAATGATGTTCAATCTCAAAGGATTGAGCAATCAGATTCTTAAAGTCCATTGGGATTCTGTCAAAACCAATGCTATGGCAGGAGGATTCTCCGGGGTATTTGATTGGTCAAAGGAAGAAGATCAAACCCTTCAAGGTATGATTGATCGATTCTATGAGCAGTTTTTGGGTGTGGTTGCTAAAGGTAGAAATATGACGCGCGATGAAGTGCACGCCATCGCTCAGGGAAGAATCTGGACAGGTGAACGCGCAGTTAAAAATGGCTTGGTCGATCGGATAGGGACATTTGACGATGCTCTAATGTCTGCCAAGCAACTCGCTGGAGTAGATAAATTTAAACTCGTAGTCTATCCGAAAATAAAGGACCCAATTCAGAAATTTATTGAGGATTTAACAGGAGAAAAACCTTCTATCTCTACTATAATCCAATCCGAAATAGAGGATTTTATGCCACTCTTCGAAGTCCTGAGAGAAGTTCAAACGACCCACGCCCCCATGGCGCGACTGCCAATGGATATCCGATGGAATTAGTGCGTATTGATACGTTGACTTGTAGGGTAATCTAGAGAGGATGATCCTATAGGATACCGAGGTCAAAAAGCATGAAAAGCACTAGCGTGCTCGACGGAACTCATACCCAAAACATTAAAAGGGATTTTAATGTTTTGAGTACTTCATTCAGTCGAACTGAAAATTCTTTTCATGCTTTCCCTAGTGACTCCGGCAGGATTATCGGGGGATGATCCTATAGGATACCGAGGTCAAAAAGCATGAAAAGCACTAGCGTGCTCGACGGAACTCATACCCAAAACATTAAAAGGGATTTTAATGTTTTGGGGACTTCATTCCGTTGAATTGAAATTTTTTCACGCTTTCTTTTAGTGTATAAAGAAACAGTAAATTAGCCCTACCAAGTCTTATTCTTTTCATTTATCTCATCGTTAAAAATTTATTACCATAGCTAAGGCTATGCTAAAAATTTTATGCCTCGATCTAAACGAAAATACCTTCGACTTATAGGGCCATTCCTATTTCTTTATACTGAAGTGTATAAAGAAACAGTAAATTAGCCCTACCAAGTCTTGTTCTTTTCATTTATCTCATCGTTAAAAATTTATTACCATAGCTAAGGCTATGCTAAAAATTTTATGCCTCGATCTAAACGAAAATACCTTCGACTTATAGGGCCATTCCTATTTCTTTATACACTGTGACTCCGGCAGGATTATCGGGGGATGATCCTATAGGATACCGAGGTCAAAAAGCATGAAAAGCACTAGCGTGCTCGACGGAACTCATACCCAAAACATTAAAAGGGATTTTAATGTTTTGAGTACTTCATTCAGTCGAACTGAAAATT
>JALSTN010000137.1 GCA_026983735.1 Saprospiraceae bacterium
CGGATACGCCTATGATTCCATACATGTGAAAGGACTGAAACCGAAACATTTCCTGTATCCTAAACCAAGATACCGCTTCTGATTTGAACATCGTAATTCCAAAAATAATCCCAACCAAAAAATATTTGAAAAATTTCATATTTATAAATTAAGGTTATTTAGTATATTATATTACATATAGGAGGAAAGACCTATAGCTTAAGTAGCCAAGGTAGGATGACATAATTGGCTAGCATCCCACCCAAAAAGAAACCTATAACAGCGATTAAGGAAGGTAATTGTAAAGCGGACAGTCCGCTGATGGCATGTCCTGATGTACAGCCTCCGGCATAACGCGCACCAAAACCAACGAGCAGACCGCCTATGATTAAAATTATCATCCCTCTAAGTGTAAAAAGTGAACGCCATGAAAAATAATCCGGCACTAAAGGTGGGTATCGACCATCGAGCTCCACTCCCATATCGTGAAAGGTCTGTACTGCTGCTTCACTTACGTGTGCTACATGTCCATCAGGAGAGGGAAGATAATTGTATGCCAAATTACCTCCAAACATAGCACCCGCCACAAAAATGAGGTTCCACATCTGACTTTGCCAATCAAATTTGAAAAAATCAGCGTACTTGTCTGCTCCTTCCATCGCACAGACTACTCTAAAGTTGGCACTGATTCCAAATTCTCTTCCAAACCATAGCAAAAGGAAGAGCACCAGAGCGATCATAATTCCACCGACCCACCAAGGCCAGGGTTGACTGATAAATCGAATAAATTCTTCTAAATGCTGTTGCATAATAATTAATTTTATTCTGATTAATGAACTAGCGTATAACTCTATACTTAAATCTAGGGCAAATATAAGAAGTTGCACCTTTCCTTTTAAAGAGGTTGAGCAGTCTATAATATGATTGTTGTCAGAAATACATGTATATGGATGAAACATCTTTATTCTCAATTTCGGTCCGTTGAGCAGAGAAAGAGAGAAGTAGTAGATTCTTACATGCTAAAATAGATAAGGAAGATTTATCCTAACTGGGATGAGGGCTAAATCAACTTGTCTTTATAATCATGCACGATGCGCAAAGCTTGTTCCAACTGTTCTTCCCTGGTCAAGTGGGAAGTATCAATAATATGAGCGTCACTTGCTTTTTTAAGGGGTGATATTTTCCTGTTAGAATCAGTATGATCTCTAAATGTTAAATTGTCAAGAACGTCCTTATAAGGTATCTCAACTCCTCTATCTTGATACTCTTTATACCTCCTATCTGCTCTTATATCAGGACTAGCGGTCAAATATAATTTAACTTCTGCTTCGGGAAATACAACCGTACCAATATCTCGACCATCCATTACAATTCCTTTGGATTGTCCCATCTCCTGTTGCATCGCCACGAGGTAATTCCTCACTTCTTCCAAAGTAGATACTTGACTAACATGATCATTAACTTCTTTTGATCTAATTTCTTTTGTGATATCTTTTTCGTTGAGAAAGAGATGGTTTTCGCCATTTTCATATTGAAAACGCAATTTTAAATTCGGTAAATGGGAGATTAAAGCACTTGGGTCTAATCTATTTTCAAGCATATACCAAGTGACAGCTCTGTACATGGCGCCCGTATCTATATAGGTGTAATTTAGTTGTTGAGCTAAGTCTTTAGCAAGGGTGCTTTTGCCACATGAAGAAAGCCCATCAATAGCAATAATGATGGGCTTCGATATTAATTTGGCAGATAAGGTCAAAACAGTAAGATTCTAATTTGATTTAATACTCGTCTTCATTAAATAGAAAGTCGTCCTTCCTTGGGTAATCCGGCCAGATTTCTTCCATCGTTTCATAGACTTCGCCTTCATCTTCGATTTCTTGAAGATTCTCAATAACCTCAATTGGGGCACCTGACCGGATTGCATAATCGATCAATTCATCTCGTGTAGCAGGCCAGGGTGCATCTTCTAAGTGGTGTGCTAATTCTAGAGTCCAATACATATTGTTAATAGTTTAAAATTGAATTATGCCATTATAATTGAGAATACTTCGGAATAGTTCCGCAAATGTAAAAAAAAATCTATTTTTCAAAATTTTCTAAAATGTTATGTCCTGTTTTTCCACTACTCTCCGGGTGGGGCTATATGAGACTATGTATTCATGGTTAAGTAGTTAGATTACGACATGACTTTAGTTCTTAATAAGAATCACCTCGTATGAATTGTAGCATTACCCAGTTACAAAAAATTAAAGCAATAGCATTGCATCTCCATAGGTAAAGAACTTATACTTTTCCTCTATTGCTTTAGCATATGCCTCCTGCATTAGTTCAAGACCTGCGAAAGTCGCAATCATTATTACTAAACTTGTCTTTGGCATATGAAAATTTGTAATCATACTGTCAGCTATTCGAAAATCATAAGGGGGGTAGATGAAAAGATTGGTCCATCCTTCGGCCGGACGGAGCAAATGCTCTGCTGTTACAGATGATTCTAATGTTCTCATCACTGTAGTCCCCACGGCACAAACTCTCTTTTCAGCTTTTTTGGATTGATTGACGATCTTTGCCACCTCTTCATTTATATAAAAGTATTCAGCATCCATCTTATGTTTCGATAAGTCTTCTACATCGATACTTCTAAAAGTCCCTAAACCGACATGTAAAGTTATCTCGGGAAGATTAACTCCTATAAGTTCCAATTCTTTAAGAAGCTTTCTACTAAAATGTAGTCCGGCAGTGGGTGCAGCTACAGCTCCGGGATCCTTAGCAAAAACTGTCTGATACCTTTCTTTGTCAATTTCTTCCGGGTCTCGATTGAGGTATTTTGGAATGGGAGTGTGCCCTAATTCTCTAATGACTTGCTTAAACTCTTCATTCGTTCCACTATAGTTAAATCGAATGGTTCGACCTCTGGAGGTAGTGTTGTCCAGTACTTCTGCCACCAATACATCTTTGCCTTGAGCATCCGTAAAGTAAAGTTTATTCCCCACTCTGATTTTTCGAGCGGGATCTACCATGACATCCCATAATCTTAAGTGGTCATTAAGCTCTCTTAGGAGAAATACCTCAATACGAGCATCTGTCTTTTCTTTTCTACCAAAGAGTCTGGCAGGAAATACCTTTGTATTGTTAAGTACCATCGTATCTCCATCATCAAAGTA
>JALSTN010000138.1 GCA_026983735.1 Saprospiraceae bacterium
AACAGAGCAGTTAAGCCCACTAGCGCCGATGGTACTATCGTCAGATGGGAGAGTAGGTCGCCGCCGATTTTTTTTAAAAAGCCTAATCAGGATCTTGTCTTGATTAGGCTTTTTTCGTCTTTAGCTTTCCGTCGTACATTCCATATCCCTTCCCAAAGATTCATTGCACCCCCTCTTCGATTTATATCTTTTCAATAGTATGAAAATTTCCTCCTTTTAATTACTATTGACATGGCAAAAATATATATATTTGTTTTTCTTTTTTATATCTCAAGTTATTCTGTATGTTTATAAATGATATATATACTGAATACTTTTTAAATTACGCACCTTAGATTTTTTTATCATTTAAAACATGGATTATATGAACTACCTGGAACGATCTGCATTCTTTCTGTTCTTCTGCTTCTATTTTGTACTCCCTAATCAGTTTTTAGCACAATGCACACATCCTGACTACAATGCATTAGTCAAGCTATACAACAGCACGGATGGCGCAAATTGGAAGACAAATAACGGCTGGAAAGAAGGAGCTGCCGGCCAAAATTGTAAACCTTGTACTTGGTCTTTTATTAGATGCATCTCTAATCGGGTAACCGAAATTAATTTTCCTTCAGGTACAGGCCTTAATGGATCTCTTCCTAAAGAACTAGGAGAATTAACAGAGCTTAGAACTCTTAATATCAATCGTGAACCCAATCTCAAAGGCACTTTGCCATCAGAATTAGGTAATCTTAAAAAAATTAAAATATTTAAAATAAGAAGTACTGGAATTTCCGGCCCTATTCCTTCCGGAATATTTCAATCAAATTTATCGCAATTATTTTTATCCAGAAATCAATTATCCGGAAGTATTCCTTCTGAAATTGGGAATGCGCGTAACCTGACTTTGTTATTTTTAAATTATAATAATCTCACCGGAGATATTCCAGATGAGATTTACACCCTAAGTCGAGCCACTGATATGTTTATCAACGACAACCAATTGACGGGTACAGTATCTCCCAAAATTGGGCAGTTGCAAAGCCTTGAAAGAATGAGTTTTGGGGCTAATCAATTGACAGGAACTATCCCGGAAGAAATCGGCTCTTTGAGAAATTTATCTGTTCTTAAATTCTTTGAAAATAAAATGACCGGAACTATCCCTTCTTCTATTAAAAATCTTAGAAGATTAAATGAAATTAAAATAAATGAAAACCAATTTTCCGGTTGGATTATTGGAGAATTAGCTTCCCTTTCCAATTTGACCCAAGTACAAATGCAGAAAAATCAATTTGAATGCTTTGATGAAGAACTCAAAAAATTATGTGCTAAGGGACAGCTCAAAAGAAGCTCTTTTGAAGAAAATAAAAACCCCTTGAGTTGGCAAGATTTCTGTGCTAATGCTGATTACCCCTATATCTGTAATGTTGCAGCAAGGAATCTGAAGGATGTACTGCGTATCTACCCTAACCCCATTGAAAACTATATAGTACTAGAAGGGTTGGACAATTTAAACGTCACTGAAATATCAATCATTGACCAGTTAGGTCATACCGTCTTACGTACTGCCCACCAAAGCAATATAATTTCTATTTCCGACTTACACAAAGGAATGTATCTCCTTAATATTAGAGCAGAACAAGGAGTAATCAATAAAAAAATACTCATTCAATAATTATGTCTATTCGTCTATTTTCCTTAGTTCTGCTTTTTTTCTCATTTAGTGCGAGACTGTGTGGTCAGACGCTGTCTAAAAAACTTAACAACACGACCTCTTACACCATTGTCATACATGGAGGTGCGGGTGTAATGCATGCCCTTTCCAAAGATGCAAGCAAAAGAAAAGTCTATAAAAAAGCTTTGCTTCATGCTATTACCATTGGTGATAGCATATTAGAAAATGGGGGCTCCAGCTTGGATGCAGTTGAAAAGACCATACGTTATATGGAGGATAATCCTTTATTCAATGCGGGACGTGGTGCAGTATATTCTTCTAAAGGCATTAATGAACTGGATGCTTCAATAATGTCCGGGATTAACTGCAAAGCCGGTGCTGTCGGAGGAGTAACAATAGTAAAACATCCCATCTCTGCTGCCCGTGCTGTTATGGAAAAAACAAAACACGTTTTACTGGTTACAAAAGGTGCAGAGGAATTTGCTAAGAATGCGGGTTTAGAAATTGTTCCTAAAACCTATTTTCAAACTAGAAAAAGAAACTCTTATAAGGGCAAAACAGAATTGGACCTACCCGACAAATGGGGTACGGTCGGATGTGTAGCACTCGATAAGAGCGGGCACTTGGCTGCTGGTACCTCAACCGGTGGGCTATCAGGAAAAAAATGGGGAAGAATAGGGGACTCGCCCATCATTGGTGCTGGTACTTATGCCGATGATAAAAGTTGTGCTGTATCGTGTACCGGCATTGGAGAGTTTTTTATACGCTATTCCATCGCTTTTGATATCTCAGCACGAATGAAATACAAACACATCTCTCTAGAGGAATCTGCAACAGAAGTTATCCGTGAATTAACAGATAATAAGGGCAGTGGAGGAATAATAGCTGTTGATAACAAAGGAAACTTTACTTTCCGATTCAATACCCCAGGTATGTTTAGGGCATACTCAAAAAATGGACAAAAAGAAGTATTTATATTCAAATAAACTTCTCAGCTACTGAGTATTGCATATTTATATTTACCGCCTATTGTCTTCCTTCTTCAATTGTAAACAATCTTTCCACCCGGCGGTTTTAATCGAATATGGTGCAACAAAATAAATATATCGAAATCTGGGGAGCTAAAGAACATAATCTCCAAGAGATCGATTTAAACATCCCCAAACAACAGTTGACGGTCATCACTGGCATTAGTGGTAGTGGAAAATCCTCCTTAGCCTTCGATACGATTTATGCTGAAGGACAGAGAAGATATATGGAAACCTTTGCTCACTATGCCCGTCATTTTATCGGGAAAATGGAGCGCCCGGATGTAGAAAAGATTGCCGGATTAAGCCCCGTTATTTCTATAGAGCAAAAGACAACAGGCTGGAACCCTCGTTCGACAGTAGGCACTATTACAGAGTTATACGATTTTCTCAGATTGCTATACGCTCGAATTGGTGAAGCCTACTCCTATGTGACAGGCAAAAAAATGATTAGATACTCCGAAGAACAAGTAGTAGAACACATCTTGAATACCCTGAACGATACTAAAATTGCTGTAATGGCTCCGCTTGTTTTGGGCCGAAAAGGACACTACAGAGAATTGTTCGACTCCATGCGAAAACAGGGTTTTACTAAAGTTCGGGTCGATGGCGAAATAATCGAACTGCACTCGGGACTCATGCTCAATCGATATCAAACACATGATATTGATGTCATCGTAGATCGATTGAAAGTTGATTCCTCCAAACATACTAGATTACAACGCGCTATACAAACGGCTTTTAAATTAGGACAGGATTTCATCCGCATTCACCTCCTTGATAAAAATCAAATTATCCCTTATAGCAATCAATTGATGGATCCTGAATCAGGTATTTCATATGAAGCCCCTTCTCCCTTTACCTTTTCATTTAACTCCCCTTACGGGTCCTGTCCAAAATGTAAAGGCCTCGGTACAGTTCATGATATTGATATGAACAAAGTAATACCAGACACCTCCAAATCCATAAATGAACTAGGAATAGCTCCTTTTGGTAAAGTGCGTGATAATTTTACTTTTACCCAACTTAAAGATATAGCAAAAAAGTTTAATTTCACTTTCGATACACCTATTGATAAAATACCTCCTGTCGCCCTTAATATGATCTTATACGGTGGAGACGAATACACTAAAAACATTTCATACGGATACAATGACCATTATTACAATCTACCCAAAGAAGGGCTCATCAATATGCTAAAACGTATCTATAAAACTTCTTCCTCTGAAAAAATTCGCTCATGGGCAGAAGATTTTATGGTCGTAGTCCCTTGTCCAAGTTGTAACGGATATCGATTAAAAAAAGAGTCATTACACTATAAAGTTGATGATAAACATATCGGAGAATTGGGGGAAATGTCATTGGATGAGCTATTGGAATGGTCTAAATCCCTAGAAAAAAGTTTGTCTTCCAAACAACTTGCCATAGCAGGCGAACTTCTAAGAGAATTTAACAATCGTCTTCAATTTCTCGTCCATGTCGGACTAGAATACCTTCATCTCAATCGTCCGGGTAAAACCCTTTCAGGAGGGGAAAGTCAAAGAACCCGTCTTGCTACTCAAATAGGTTCCGGCCTGACCGGTATTACTTATATATTGGATGAGCCAAGTATCGGATTGCATCAACGTGATAACCACAGGCTAATCGACTCTTTAAAAAACCTAGTAAAGATAGGTAATACCGTCATTGTAGTAGAACATGATAAAGATATTATGATGGCTTCCGACTATATCGTTGATCTTGGGCCGGGGGCCGGTGAACTTGGAGGAAAAATCGTAGGTCAAGGAACCCCTGAACAATTTATCCATTTACCCACATTGACTTCCGATTATTTATCCGGTACTCAAAGTATCAAAACTCCATCTAAGAGGAGAAAAGGAACCGGGAATAAACTAGTTTTAAAAGGGGCCAATGGTCATAATCTAAAAAATGTAACCCTGCACTTGCCCTTAGGGACAATGATATGTGTAACAGGAGTATCCGGAAGTGGTAAATCTTCCCTAATCAACCAAACGCTCTATCCCATCCTTAGACAACATTTTTATAGAAGTATCCGCAAACCCCTCCCTTATGAGCAGATAACAGGGTTAGAATATATCGATAAAGTGATCGAAATCGACCAGTCCCCAATAGGGCGAACACCTAGATCCAACCCTGCCACTTATACTAAAGTTTTTGGAGATATCCGTAAGCATTTCGCTCTTGTTCCGGAAGCTAAGATAAGAGGTTACGCACCGGGCAGGTTTTCGTTTAATGTAAAAGGAGGTAGATGTGAGACTTGTAGAGGAGCTGGAAAACGAGTCATTGAAATGAATTTTTTGCCGGATGTCTTAGTGGATTGCGAAGACTGTCTAGGAAAAAGGTACAATAGAGAAACTCTAGAAATCTTGTACAAGGGTAAATCTATCAACGATATACTCGATATGACCGTATTGGAAGCGGTCGAATTCTTTAAAAATATCCCTTCTATTTACAGAAAATTGGAGACACTGCGGGAGGTCGGTTTGGGATATATTACCCTGGGACAACAAGCTACTACCCTATCCGGTGGAGAAGCACAAAGAGTAAAACTCGCAGAGGAACTATCCAAAAGAGCAACAGGCAATACCCTATACATCCTCGATGAACCTACTACAGGTCTGCACTTTGAAGATATCAATCACTTATTGCAAGTCCTTCAAAGATTAGTTGACAAAGGCAATACTGTAGTAATCATCGAACACAATATGGATGTCATCAAATGTGCAGACTATATCGTTGACCTTGGACCGGAAGGCGGTAGAGGCGGAGGACAAATTCTATTCGAAGGTACTCCTGAAGCCCTAGTAAAGGCGGGGAAAGGTTATACCGCTCATTACCTGAGTAAAGAACTCTAATATCCCTGTATTCCACTATTTTTTCAACAGCCTTTTGGTTTGTAATATAAATCCTTTTTCATCCATTAATTTAAGGAAATATACCCCATCGGTCAAATTTGGAATTGTTAAGATGTAATTCTTTTTAGAAAAATTTGTTTCCGGTATGAAATGGTGAAATACTTCCTTTCCAAGTATATCTATGATAGATACTTGGTACAATTCGCTTATATTTCCTTCAATTATCACCTTCTGATTAAAGGGCACCGGATAAACTTTCCAACCGGATACTATAGCATCTTTTCTATATGCGACAATATTGGAATAAACACGTTCTTCATTTTCTAACTCAGCTTGGATACGGTACCATCCTTTCACTGGATGAAAATCCAAAAATTCATACGTCCCATTGTCCCCATTTTCAATATTTCCTATAGGTTGAAAATCAAGTCGATTGATACTCCGCTCAACAATAAATCGTCTAACCGGAAGACTAAGGTAATCATCCCAATGAAGCAATACACGGTGATCCTGTACATCCAGTAGCAATGCAATTTCTTCCAATGCCATCGCTTGACAAGAATATACATTCATAGCTGGTTTTCCACATACCCCACTACTCCAGTTAATTACATCATTTCCTCCATCCAAATCATCTGTATTAAGCGAACGCCGCTCCGTACCTGCACCAATACTATAGTGCATTACATCATTCGTGTTAATCACATGGCCTAACTGATGAGAATGTCCCGTCTCATGAAGTGCAACAGATTCAAAATCAATTTGATTTCCAGCTGTAGAACCACTAGCCGCATCATAATTCCAATTTGTACCATCATCAAACACGATATCCGTTTCACTTAAAAACCAGTCATTACCCCCATTACATCCTGTCCAATAACTCGTACTTCTCCCCAGAACATTATTGGGAAGTTCATTCCCATTATCAAACCGAATAACGTTTTCACCGTCTTTGGCTGCTACATCTGTAGCCGTTGAACCACCATCATCAAAGTACACTTGTGTGCCACCTGAACACCGCCAAGTGTCCAATGCCCTAATATAGGCATTCTTCGCATTGGCATTATTGTTAAAATCAGTTTGAAAGACAAATAAATATCCCCCCGAATTGTCACTATTCACCAAGTTCGTTCGCCTATATCTATTATTATAATTTACATTGGAAATATTGTATCGTACTGTTAGACTAGTGGCACTGACTTTTTGCTCACCGGTACTATTAGTGACCCTGAATTTTCCCGTCCCTGATCGAGTAGGCACCTCTACCTCAATCTTGGTATCCGACCAAGAAACATATCCTGTACTCAAGGGTAAAACAGATATGGAAGCACCGCCATTATCGGCGTTGCTAAAGGCCACAGAACCCGTTCCCCTTGTGTTTCCAAACCCGGATCCATTGATAGTCAAAACAGAAAAAGTACCTGCAGTAGTGGTCCCAGGATTAAAATTGGTAATGGATACCGCTAAGACTCCTCGAGCTTTGATAGACTTGGAAATATATTTTTTGATTCTTACTGGTTTTAGCTGCAGCCCTAGCGCTTCTAATCGGGGGTAAAACTGTGATAAAATATCACCATACTTTACAAATTCGTCTGATGCAGTGCTCTCCTTTAAGTTATATCTCACAACACTCGAAGAAGAAAAATTGCCTTCGTATTGTGGTAATGCATTGGTCGTAATTCTATCTAATTTAACCTGAGACTTACGAACAAAAAACAAACCAACTTCTCCTACAGATAATGATAAAGAAGGGAATACCTCAATTTTATCCGGATATACCGTACCACCATAAGTTATAAGTTCCACTTCACTGGAGACTCCGGATCCCTTTAAAACCTGGTTGATTTTAATCTTTTGGAGCGTATAAATATAATCGTGAGTTACATTCCAAAAGCTTTGACGGAATATTACCTCTCCCTCAAATACTATCGGAGAAGTAGCTACTCTATCTTCCAAGGTAGACTCCACCACCTGAGCATAACTTCTTGTCTGAAGAAGTAATACCATCCACATAACAAATCCCATTATTTTAAACATTATCCCAGCACGTTTCATATCTTTAAAAATTTCTAATAAATTGATAATAAATGTATTATAAATTTTCTGCAGCTATGTAACCGCTGCGCTCTCACATGAATTTTTTTAAACAAAACTCTGTGTGAAATTTATGTTTAATAAAATTCATGTTCGTTTCATATCTTTAAAAATTTCAATTTTAGAATCTTATAACCTTATTTAAGCTATAAACATAGCTTGCACAGCCCTACTGCTTGCAGGAATATATTATCTAATCGAATATGTTTGAAAAACAACCTCTGAAATGGAATTAAGCGTAAATATATAGAAAATAATTCGAAAGAAAGTATGCTTTTTTTATATTTCAGTTGTATTTATTACAAATAGATAATATTTTTTCCTGCCTCTAATAGTCCAAATAGCGAGTATAAGTAGGTATAAAATGGCAATAATCATACCTACGTATAACTTGCAATTCTTATTTAAAATCTCTTGATATAAAATGAATTTGCTTCAATGTCTTACCTTTGTTCTCCAACATTTGACCCAACCTGGTTGTATCTTCGGTCAATCTTAATTTTATGCGGTCTAATCCATTGTTTTTTTTTATAAAAAAATATTAAACTTATTGGCTTGGCGAAAGTAAAAACAATATATGTCTGTCAATCTTGTGGTATGGATTCTCCCAAATGGATGGGGCGGTGCAGCTCATGCGGCGAGTGGAATACATATCAGGAAATGCGGGTCGAACAAAAAACAAAAGCTGAAACTAAAGCCGAAACATGGCAGAATGATGAAAAGAAAAAAATTAGAACGCCCCTCACTTTAGACGATATAACAATAGGTAAAACCACTCGAATCGATACTACTAATGCTGAGTTCAACCGGGTTTTAGGCGGAGGAGTAGTTCCCGGATCTTTAATTCTAATTGGTGGAAACCCGGGGATTGGAAAATCCACTCTGCTGCTCCAAATATGTACTCAACTCAAGGAGCTACCCATCCTTTATGTCTCCGGAGAAGAAAGTGAAGAACAAATTAAACTCAGAGCACAAAGAATTTCTTCAGGTGCACTTCCTAAAACATATATTTTTACTGAAGTAAATATTTCAAAAATACTTCGAGAAGCAAAAAAACTCTCCCCTCGTCTTATCATCATCGATTCGATACAAACCATGTCTTCTCCTCACTTGGAATCAGCACCCGGAACTGTAAGTCAAATACGTGAATGTACAGCCGACCTTCAGAGATTTGCTAAAGAACTTAATATTCCGGTATTAATAATAGGTCATATCACCAAGGAAGGCCAACTTGCAGGTCCCAAAGTGCTTGAGCATATCGTAGATGTCGTTCTTCAGTTTGAAGGGGACCCCAACTATAGTTACCGTCTTCTTCGAGCTCAAAAAAACAGGTTTGGATCTACCGATGAGATTGGCATTTATGAAATGCGTGGAAACGGCCTTCGAGAAGTGAATAACCCATCAGAGCTATTTCTCTCTCAAAGCGAAGTAGAATTAAGCGGTAGCGCTATCGGAGTAATGCTGGAGGGCCAAAGACCCGTTCTGGTAGAAGCTCAAGCCCTTGTCAGCCCTGCTGTATACGGCAATCCCCAAAGATCAGCTACAGGCTTTGATTTAAGAAGAATGGGAATGCATCTCGCTGTACTTGAAAAAAGGGTAGGCCTCGCTCTTGCACAACACGATGTTTTTCTCAATATTGCAGGGGGACTAAAAATAAAAGATCCCGGAATGGATCTCTCTATCCTCGCTGCTATCATCTCATCATTAGAAGATACCATTATCGACCACCACACCTGTTTTGCTGGAGAGGTGGGATTGTCCGGAGAAATTCGTGCTGTTACACACATAGGACAGAGAGTAAAAGAAGCAGATAAATTGGGCTTTAACAAAATGTTTCTCTCTTCCTTTAATCTACAAGGACTCAATACTTCTAACTTAAATATTGAGCTTATTCCTATTTCTAAATTGACGGACTTATATGATTTATTATTCTAAAAAGGCTATTGATTTCACCGATAGTCAGCCATTTCATACCTGAAAATGAGCTAATCTAAAAGAAAAGGTCGTCCAAATTAATGAACGACCTTTCTTGTAAAAATAATCCAATATTGTTTACATCTTAATAATGCGTCGGATAACTTCTTCTCCAGCCACCTCTATTTGGATACTATACGTACCGGCAGGAAGTTTACTAACGTCAATATGAATTTTATTTGATCCATGATCAAGTCGCTTATCTCGAATATAAAGTCGGCCAGCGGCATCTCGTATAAAATATTCGACTTCTGCATCCCGAGAAATCCCTCCTAAGAAAAGAATTAAGTTTTCCTTGACAGGATTAGGGAATACAGATACACTAATTTTCTGATCTACGGACTCAACATAAACAGGAACTACATTGGACAATTCACTATTTCCATCTATGTCCGTTGTTCTCAACCGATAATAATACCATCCACCTTGAACAGCATCTTTATCCTCGGCCAAATACGTCATCAAAGAAGAGGAATTACCTTTCGCTTTTACACGGGCAATCGGCTTAAATACGGTCTCATCATTCCATCTTCTCTCCACTTCAAAGTAATCATTGTTCACTTCATTGGTCGTATTCCAAGCAATCATATTGACATCTCCTTTTCTGTAGACACTGAAGTCTATCAAGGTTATGGCCATTGGCTGACTAGAAACTCCTACATCAATCGTTGGATTATCCGTATTGTATGAAATATGGTATACTTTGGTCGTACCAAATCCATTCATATGATCTACGTCACTATCTATATTATCATCTGTCCCTTCATTAGGATCTGTGAAATATAAACCGTCTATCAATCCAAATTTAAGATAATAGTCGCCTGCACCTACGCATACTTCATAATATCCATCGGGATCTGTCACTGTCGAAGTAATGAGATTTCCGGTAAAGTCATACACCTCAACGGTAATTCCTCCCACACCGTGCTCATCCGGATCTTGAATGCCATTTCTCGAATCTGAATTCTCCATCCAGACATAATCTCCTAACGTAGCACACAAATAAATACCTGCATCCAAATCATCATTGACATCGCCGGGATTTAAGTGTACCATTGGTGTAGTATTCGGACCATTTACATCTGACACATCTGAATCCAAATGATCTGCAGCATTATCCTTGGGACTTACACCATACTCTGAAGGCAGCATGAACTGTACATAATAATCACCTGGCAATAGATTATTGAAATGATAGTATCCGGCTGTATTCGTCACAGGATGATTTGTTGTCATCACATCTGATATGAAATGGCCGGCATCGTCATAAAGTTTGACTACAATGCCATTTACTCCTGACTCTGATGCGTCCTGATATCCATCCGAATTCAAGTCCTCCCATACATAATCCCCAATAGAAGCGGGCCGCCATAATCCGGCATCTACATCTTCATTAACCTCTCCGGAAGAAAGCATAATCATCGATGTCGTATTCAAACCATTGTCATCATTGATGTCTGAATTATTAAATTCAAGTCCCAATCCACTTAGTGTGACCGCATACCCGTCTCCAGGATATACTTTTACATAGTATTTTCCCGGAGTTAAATCATCGAAGATATAATATCCGGAAGTACCATTATTCGGATTGACTCCTGTCGTAGTAGATCCAACTAATAAACCATTCATGTCATATAACTCTACAACGACACCATTAATACCCTCTTCATCCGGATCTTGGAGTCCATCATGATCTACATCCTCCCATACATAATCTCCTAACATGGCGCCCTGATAAAATCCTGCATCCACAGTAGGATTATTATCTCCCATTGCCAATATGATCAAATCCGATAATCCTGTCGTTGGATCGGCATCGCTGTCATCTACATCCAAATCTGCATTGTTCAATTGTACTGTAGAGAAATATCCGTCCGGCCTTTCAAAGCCTACAAAATAATTTCCCGGAGGTAAATTATCAAAGTGGTAAAGACCTTCAGAATTGGTCGTAGTGGTAAAGTCAATAGGTCCATCCGGTTGTCCATTCTCATCCAAGTCACGGTAGAGATTGACAACAACTCCTTCAATACCCTCTTCATCCGGATCTTGGAGTCCATCTGCATCCATATCTTCCCAAACATAGTCTCCTAACTGTGCAGGAATAAATATACCCGCATCTATCGTTCGATTGAACTCTCCTAAATTAATCGTATACGTCTTGGTCGTCATAGGACCATTAGATCCATCAACATCACTGTCTGATACATCCCCTCCACTATTGGCCGTAGTGAAGACATATCCTGCCGGGATCATAAACTGTACATAATACTGCCCCGGATCATAATCATCAAACTGATAATATCCATGTTGTATACCTGGTGTAAAAGGATCGTCTCCTGTAATAACAGTCTCTAATAATACATCTGTTGTAGCATCATATAGTTTAACCGATACGCCATCTACTCCTTCTTCATCATTGCCCTGTACTCCGTTACCATCTGAATCTAACCAAACGTAATCTCCTAAAGCACCGCCTCGATACATACCGGCATCAACATCCGTTCTGTGCTCTCCATCTCCTAAAGTAACTATATCTGTAATACCTGTCAATCTATATGGGTCAGAGTCTAAAGCATCTGAGGTGGCATTCTCCTGTGAGAACCTTCTGTAATCCGGATCAAGATAGAACTTGACTTTATATTCTCCCGGACATAAGTCATCAAATATATAATTTCCATTGCCATTGGTATAGGTCGTAGCTAAGACATTGTTGTCCAAATCTAACAGCTCTACCTTCACATTTCCAATATTGGCAACAACCATCTCACTAGGATCCTGTTCTCCGTCACCATCTACATCAAACCATACCCGATCTCCTATACTTCCTCTTTCCAGAACAGTCACTGTTACCTGGTCTATTTCCTCACATCCATTGGCATCTGTTACCGTAACGGTATAGGTAGTTGTGGTAAGAGGTGTGACTACTTTTGTCGAACCATTTCCTAATCCATGATCCCAAGTATAAACATATGGAGCTTTCCCTTCAGATGCAATGGCTTCTAATGTGATAGACTCTTCATAACAGGTTTGAACATCCGCTCCTGCATCGAGCTGCAACAAACATTTCATACCTGCATCATATGTCAAATTGTGTTCGCCGGATGTCAATACTTCCGTCGTCGTCATCCCATCGACAGGGTTTGGATCAGAATCCTTATCATCTGCTGTCGTATTAGGATCCGTATACCCAAAGCCTGTATCCAAATTGAACATAATCTGATACGAACCGGGCTTTAAACCATCAAACTCATAATACCCTGGATGATTAGTAACTGGATGGTTGGAAGTAACTGTGGTGGATATTACAGATCCATTTTGTAAAAGTTTAACTGTAATACCATTTACTCCCGGCTCTCCCACATCCTGAATCCCATCTTTGCTGTCATCCCTCCAGACATAATCCCCAATACTTGCATATTTATACACACCTGCATCATTGCTTAAATCATCTTCACCTGATACAAGATGAATCATCCCGGTTTTTCCTGAAGCAGGATCAACATCTGAATCTTCATCATCATTTCCACCTACATTCTGATCTGTAAACATGTCAAATCCTCCCGGTAGGTAAAACTTAACCATATAATCCCCTGGCTCTAAATCATCAAACAAATAGAATCCGTTGAGGTCTGTAAATTTAGTATCAAGTACATTACCGATAGCATCTTGAAGCTCTACTTTTACTCCTTGAATACCTGATTCTCCCGGATCCTGTATACCATTGGCGTTTAGATCCTCCCACACATAATCCCCAATACTACCGGTAGGAATAACATAGGCATCATCTCCATCATCTTCATCATCCGGGTCCTGATTGTCATCCGGATCTTGACTTCCTATGTTTCCGTCTCCATCCGTATCTGCTCCATTGCCCGGTGTCGAATCATCGTCGTATTGATCACTACTTGTAATTTCAGCAACATTAGAATAATCTACTCCTGCTCCCGGTGCGAGTACTTCAGCCGTAAAGGTCAAGTCCATGCTTCCTCCGTTCGGGATGCTCTTTCCACTCCACGTAATCGTGCTTCCAGCTACTACGCCGCCGTTATTGACGGATACCAAGTCATAACCCGTAGGTACTGCATCTTCTACACTTACTCCTGTCGCATCACTGGGGCCTTCATTCGTCACTGTAATGGTAAATGTAATAACATCACCTACTTTGGGGTAAAAATCATTTACTGTTTTAACTAAGTTAAGATCTGCTACCTGGGGTTCTACCTTCGCGTTATCTCCATCGTCTTCATCATCCGGGTCTTGGTCATAGTCCGGATCCTGGCTTCCTATTTTGCCGTCTCCGTCTGTATCTGCTCCATTGCCCGGCGTCGAATCGTCATCGTATTGGTCACTTCCCGTTATCTCCGCTACGTTGTCGTATTCTACTCCTGCTCCAGGTGCTAGTACTTCAGCCGTAAATGTCAAGTCCATGCTTCCTCCGTTCGGAATATTCTTTCCACTCCACGTAATCGTACTTCCGGCTACTACACCCCCATTATTGACGGATATCAGGTCATAACCCGTAGGTACTGCATCTTCTACACTTACTCCCGTCGCATCACTGGGGCCTTCATTCGTCACCGTGATGGTAAAGGTTACTATGTCCCCTACATTGGGTGTCGCATCATTTACTGTTTTAACTAAGTTAAGATCTGCTACCTGGGGTTCTACCTTCGCGTTATCTCCATCGTCTTCATCATCCGGGTCTTGGTCATAGTCCGGATCCTGGCTTCCT
>JALSTN010000139.1 GCA_026983735.1 Saprospiraceae bacterium
AAAATTTGGTGGAGCTTTCATCCCTGAAATGCTCTATCCCAATGTCGAGGAGCTTCGCAAAAAATACTTACTCATCATGCGCAAGCCCGAGTTTAAACAGGAGTTTGACGCATTGATGAGAGATTATGTGGGACGTCCTTCACCATTGTATTATGCCAAAAAGCTATCCGAAAAATACGGTACTCATATCTACCTGAAACGCGAAGACCTCAACCACACCGGTGCGCATAAGATCAATAACACCATCGGACAAATTCTCTTGGCGAAGGAACTGGGGAAAACCAGAATCATCGCCGAGACCGGGGCCGGACAGCACGGCGTCGCCACTGCTACCGTTTGTGCACTAATGAATCTACAATGCATCGTCTATATGGGGGAAGTGGATATAGCTCGTCAGGCACCCAATGTAGCTCGAATGCGGATGTTAGGTGCAGAGGTGCGCCCTGCCCTCAGTGGGAGTCGAACCCTTAAAGACGCAACAAACGAAGCCATTCGAGACTGGATCAACCACCCTTTGGACACCCATTATATTATTGGTTCTGTGGTGGGGCCCCATCCCTATCCCGACATGGTGGCAAGGTTTCAATCCGTCATCAGCGCTGAAATGCAAACTCAGCTTCTCGAGCAAACCGGAAGAAAATACCCCGATGCCATTATCGCTTGTGTAGGAGGTGGAAGCAATGCCGCAGGAGCTTTCTATCATTTCCTGGACAATCCCAAAGTACAATTGTATGTCGTTGAAGCAGCTGGGATGGGAATCAATAGCGGTCATTCAGCAGCTACCAGTGTACTTGGTACCGAGGGCATCATCCACGGCAGCCGTACCCTACTAATGCAAACACCGGATGGTCAAATTATAGAACCTTATTCGATATCTGCCGGATTGGATTATCCGGGTATCGGCCCTCTTCATGCACATCTGATAAATACTAAAAGAGCACAAGCTGTATCCATCACGGACAATGAAGCCTTGGAAGCAGCATTTGAACTCACTCGACTTGAAGGGATTATTCCGGCATTGGAATCCGCCCATGCATTTGCAGCACTGAAATACTTGAACTTCGATGAGGAAGACGTAGTAGTGATTAACCTATCTGGTAGAGGAGACAAAGATCTACAAACTTATATTGACAAAATGAATATTGAGAATGAATAAACTTCAGCAACTTTTCCAAAATAAACAGAAAAATATCCTTAGTATTTACCTAACTGCCGGGTTTCCTTATCTAGAAGCTACCGGAGATACTATTCTGGCACTCCAAGCATCCGGTGTTGATATGATAGAAGTGGGAATGCCCTACTCCGACCCGATGGCAGATGGCCCAACTATCCAAAACAGCAGCCAAACCGCTCTCCAAAATGGGATGACTTTAGAACGCTTGTTTATACAGCTCGAGCGTATCAAGGATCAAATCCGGGTTCCATTAGTCTTTATGGGATATCTCAATCCAATCATGCAATACGGAGAAAGAGCATTCTTCCAACGTTGTGTGGAAGCAGGCATATCGGGATTAATAATTCCGGACCTCCCGCTTGAAGTTTACCATTCTGAATATGAAACGGCCTTGGAGGGCTTAGACCTTAAATTGAGTTTCTTAATCGCTCCTCAAACGCCCGATACTCGTATTCGGCAACTCGATCAAGCTACTACCGGGTTTGTTTATGTCGTAGCGGACGCCTCTGTTACCGGCAAAGAATCACAAATCTCACCAGCCCAAAAAACATACTTTCAACACATCAGATCCATGCACCTAAAGCATCCACAAATCATCGGCTTCGGCATACGAGATAGCACCTCCTTCCAAACTGCCTGTGACTTCGCAAACGGTGCTATCATAGGCTCTGCCTTCATCCGTGCAATGGAAAGTGCAACTCCTGCTAACCTACAAAAATCTGTTCAGAGTTTTATAAAAACAATCCGATAAAACACCTTAGTTTTATATTTAATCGTGGAAATAGCCCTTTCTCTGGACAAGGAACTCGAGGTCGAAGATGCTTTAATTTTACTTTTTAAGCATTCGTTTGCATAATGAATAACGCGTACCTTTCTCAAGCCTGTACCCAATTTTCTCTATCCAATGTTCGGAAATGAATGGCCTCAGCTATATGTTCTGTCCGGATATCAGAGCTCTCGGACAGGTCGGCAATGGTTCTTGCCACCTTGATAATACGATCATAGGCTCTGGCTGAGAGTTGCAGCTTTTCCATCGCGGTCTTTAATAGAGATAAGCTTTCATCATCAAGTGTACAGCGCTCTCTAACCATACGGCTAGGCATCTGGGCATTGCAGAATACATGATTGTTGTCTAGAAAACGCTCTGCTTGTTTGCTTCGTGCTAAAACAACCCTTTGAGCTATATCTTTAGAAGTTTCAGATGCAAATTGACGAGTGGAGAGTTCTTCATAGGATACAGGGGTAACTTCTACATGAAGGTCGATCCGGTCCATCAGTGGACCCGATATTTTATTGAGGTATCGTTTGACAACACCTGGAGCGCAAACGCATTCCTTTTCAGGATGATTGTAAAATCCACATGGGCAAGGATTCATTGAAGCTACCAACATGAATCCGGCCGGATAATCCAAAGATACTTTGGCTCTTGAAATAGTCACCTTTCTCTCTTCCATAGGCTGGCGCAATACCTCCAGCACAGCCCGTTTAAACTCGGGAAGTTCATCGAGAAACAATACACCATTGTGTGCTAAAGATATCTCTCCGGGATGTGGATTGGAACCGCCTCCCACTAAGGCAACATCGCTTATAGTATGATGAGGTGATCTAAATGGCCGCTGGGTAAGCAGTGCTGAACCGGATATTAGTTTGCCTGCCACCGAATGAATCTTCGTTGTTTCTAGAGCTTCATCCAATGTCAATGGAGGAAGAATCGTCGACAATCTCCTAGCCAGCATGGTTTTGCCGGATCCGGGAGGACCTATCAAAATCACATTGTGCCCTCCAGCTGCTGCTATTTCAAGTGCCCTCTTAATATTGGCTTGCCCCTTAACATCAGAAAAGTCAACCGGATAATGTCCGTTCCCACCGGAAAAGAGTTGGTTCGCATCTAACTGGAGTCTTTTCATAGACACACCTTTATCAAAGAAATCTACCACTTCTCTGAGGTTATCTGCCTCATATACCTCTAGCCCCTCTACTATAGCTGCTTCCAAAGCATTGGCCTTGGGGAGTATGATCCCCTTAAAACCCAATCGCTTGGCTTTAATAGCAATGGACAACGCTCCCCGGATCGGTCGAATAGTCCCATCCAACGCCAACTCTCCCATCATCATGTATTGCTCGATGTCGGCAGATTCCAGCTGGCCTGTAGCTGCTAAGATACCTATAGTAATAGGCAGGTCATACAATGACCCTTCCTTGCGTATATCTGCAGGAGCGAGGTTGATGACTATTTTTATCCTGGGAACAGTCAAACCTATGTTTTTAATAGATGCGAGTATCCTTTGGTATCCCTCTCGTATCGCATTGTCAGGTAAACCAACCAAATAATATCCTGTCTTCCCCAAAGGTATACTCCCTCCGGCATTGACTTCAATGATAATTTTTTGTGCTTCGATGCCTTGTACGGCACCTGCAAAAGTACGTGCTAACATGTGCTCAATATTTATAGTGTGTTCTAAAACTAAATAATATGCTGCAAGATAGGAATTTCTCCGCACATAAAACCGTTTCTTGTTAGTAAATTTTCCTTTCTCCTTCCTTTTTTATCTACTGGCGTATTTTGAAATAATGCGTAACGCTACTTCCATCAGGAGTTACCACTGTCAAATTATGCTTTCCCTCCGCCAACTCCAATTCCAATTTAAATGGTTTTCGGTTGACTTGCACAATATCTCCATCTACAAACCAATAAAGCGAATCCACAGACTCAGACGCAGCCGCCACACAAACCAGTTTTTTAACTGATTCATCTACATCCTTAGGCAATAGGATATCTGCATATGGAGGAGGGTAAATGATATGCAACCGCTGGCTTTCCCCCGTATTACAATCGGGATGTATAGGGGGGAGCGAATAGGATTGACCGGTATATTTTTTATAATACGAATCGACGATGGGATCTAATATGAAATACGATCGCTCATGACTAGGAATATACCTATTACAAGGCTTTTTAATCCGGTAGGTCTCCGTCGCATCAACATACAACTTACAATGAAATGTACAAATAGGTAATGGCCCTGCATGCTCTGGAACATAGGTCATCTCCGTCTTTGGACAGGAAGGACTTGCCGCAAAACCGGAAGAAGAACAAATTCTTTTCTCCTTGTATTCATTGTAGGGTTTTGACACCTCAGAAGTTGCCGGAAGCAGGTCAAAAATAGAAAAAAGCACAGGTGCAGCCTTATCGATGCCCGTCAATCCTTTTCTCCCTTCACCGTCTGCATTGCCCACCCAAACCACCACGGTATATTCTTTTGTCACACCAGCAGCCCAAGCATCTCGGTAACCATAAGAAGTCCCAGTCTTCCAGCTAATAGGTTTTTGGTGAACAAAATACTGCCAACCATTTCTAATTGAGGGACGATTGACCCCTTGCAATATATCCAATATCTGACTACATGCAGCTGCGCTAATTGGAAAGGACTCCATCACAGATGAGTCGGAGCTGGATTGGAGTATGTGGGGTCGGATACTGGTCTTTTTTTCTGCTGTCCGCAATAGATTCGTATAAGCCGTTGCAACTTCCAGCATCGTTACTTCACAACCACCCAATATTAATGATAAACCATAATGATCAGCCTTTTGGTCCAGATGACGCATTCCCACCCCATGTAAGTCCTCAAGAAATGCATCTACCCCATATCGATAAAACAAATTGACCGCAGGGACATTCAATGAACGAGTCAATGCCTCCTTAGCAGGAACAATACCTCTAAATTTATGATCGTAATTCTTTGGACTAAAGCCATTGTAAAAAACCGGTATATCTTTCAATAAACTCTTGGTCGTGATAAACCCGGCATCCAGACAACAACCGTACAAAAAAGGTTTTAAAATGCTTCCAGGGCTCCTGAGCGAACGTATAATATCAACATGACTGCCACATTGCTCCGACGAACAGTTGGAATTGGCTACATAGGCTGCTATACTTCCCGATGAACGCATGACTAAAACCGCTAGGTTATCGATTCCCTGTCCACTATATCGATTGGCAAATTGCTGAACCGTCTGTACTGTTTTACTTTGTAAAAAAGGATCAAGGGTTGTCCTAAATTTATTAAATGTATTATTGCCGGACTGTTTAAAATAACTTAGGAGGTGGGGGGCAAGCCCGGGGAACCTGTGCTTTCGGGTAGGAACACCTTCCTTTAGTGCAAGATGATATCCCAATGAATCTATCCACCCATGTTCTAATAATCGTTTTAAAAGGGAGTCCCGCTTCCTTATAAGGGTCGCTTGCCCCTTGCCGGGGTAAATATTTGAAGGAGCATTGGGCAATACCGCCAATAACGCAGATTCTCCCCAACTCAATGCTTCAGGTGCCTTGCCATAGTACAATCTTGAAGCGGCTTCATATCCTATGATATTACCTCCAAATGGAGCATATTGACCATATAATTGTAATATCTCCTTCTTCGAATATCTCATTTCCAATCCAAATGCCAATAGGATTTCCTTTAGCTTCTGCCAATACGTCCGCTTGGAATGATGATAATAAAGTCTTGCCAATTGCATGGTCAAAGTACTCCCTCCTCGCACGATGTGTCCCGCCTTATAATTATCTCGCGCCGCTTCTAACAAAGCAACCGGATTCACTCCCGGATGATAATAAAAATATCTATCTTCAAATAAGCGGATACAAGTAGCAAGTTTGTCGGGTATCTTGTCAGCACAATATATTCTCCATTGGCCATCTTTAGCCACTGAAGCAGCAAGAATCGTACCGTCTTTAGCATAAACCACCGGAGCAAAATCTCGATTAAAAACGACCTTATACCCTACGAAGTAGAATAGTAAAATACCGAGTATTACTAGAATACCCATTATTTTGAATCCTTTATATTTTAGAAAATTTATCCGCATTGCGACCATAAATATACCCTCCTAAAAAGTATAGTACTTTATAAAAACATGCCCCAATACACATTTACTAAAGAGGTTGAGAAAGACCAATATTATCTACTACCTTCTCTTATTTATTTTTTGCTCCGTCCATTCTGTAAAACGATCCGCTAAATCCCTTATCTCTTGCTCTGCACGTGATACTATATTCTCCAAGGTAATATCACTGCCTTGCATCCGCATTTTTTCGGCACGCGTACTGGCAGGAGGTATCAAAAACCACAAGAGGATATAGAATACCAATGGAGACCCGACCCCGGGCACTAACCCTATAAAAAATATAACTCGAACCAACCAGACAGGTACATCAAAGTATCTAGCTATCCCCGCACATACCCCTGCTATAAATCTATTGTCAACATCTCTATACAACTTCTTGGGACTCCGATAATCATGATCTCTAGGATGTGCTCTTTGCTCAGCTTCCTCTCCCTTAAAATATGTGCCGGATTCACCCGTATCAAAATCGTCCGGCATCCCCATCCTTTCGATCGCTTTTCGTACATCCACTAAAGAAACGATTTTACGTTTACCCAATCGGGTGACAAGAATATGAGCTAAGCCATCTTCAATATCTTCAATGATTTCACCGGAACCATCCGACCTTTTAAAATGTATTCTCAAATTATCAATATACTTTTCTAATGCTTCAAAAGCATCTTCATCAATGACAAATGGATGCCCGCCCAGATTAATATGGATTGTTCTTTTCATAATAAGATTGTATTATACGTTTATGGTATGAAATAGTTACTTATTTTTTTTTCCTTGCGCAAATAAGTGTTCAACAGACTGTGTCAGCTCCGCCCAACTTTCTTCCAAAGAATGGAGTACTGTTCTACCGGTCTCCGTTAATTTGTAGTATTTTCTAGGTGGACCCGATGTGGATTCTCTCCATGTATGCGTCAAAAGACCTTCATTTTTAAGGCGATTTAACAAAGGGTATAAGGTCCCATCTACTACTATGAGTTGCCCTTCCTTAAGAATATTTGATATTTCGGGCGGATAAGCTTCCCCCTTTTCCAGAATACTTAGAATACACATCTCCAATACGCCTTTCTTCATCTGCGCTTTAGCATTTTCAATCTTCATAATAGTTGACTATTTTAATATAGTATATTCCTATAAACAGTACTATGTATAAAATAGTTCCATAAATAGTACAATTTTCTGCTGGACTAATTCGTAGGGAGGTGCATTTTGACAAAATAACAGGTATTGGCCGAGGAAGCATAGCGGACAAGGACGACAAGGTCTAACGCTTAATTTTGAAGCCAGTATGAAAAGCAGTAGAATAACCGTTCGAGGTTAGATGAAAACTAATATTTGTCGTGAATAGAGACGTAAAAATGTTGCATTTGTCACTTGAATCTAAGTTTATTAATAAATGGTCTAATGCATGTTTTGGATTGAATAGGATTTTTTTAACTATCAAAATGAAAGTAAAACCATATGTAATCCCTTTTTCGGGCCATCCTAAAATCTCTCCCATTCATACCCGATAATATTGCGTTGCTCCCGGCTAAACTCGATACCTATGAGATAGATGTTTTCATAAGATTGGTATTTTTCATAGTAGCGCTTTTCCTTAATCTGCTTAAGAGCATTACCGGGCGCCTTTTCGGACAGTTTGAATTCAATGATAAAGACTTTGTCCTCATACTGCAGGGTGAGGTCTATGCGCCCGAGGTTGGTGATATCTTCCGGGATAATCCGCGCCCCTAAACTCGCCAAATAGGCATAGACCACACTGGCGTAATACCCTTCGTATTCGAGTAATTTGTTGTTGGTAAAATGGCTATAGGGAATGGCAGCAAAAAGGGTGTAAAGCGCTTCTTTTAACCCGTCCAAATCTGCATTTTTTATTCTATTCAACAAGCTTTTTTGAAAACTCAATTTCTCCATGGTCTGAGTTGTCAAATAGGTTATAAACAGGCTGTTGAGGGATAGCTGAATTTCTTTGTTGGGGACACCTAATCGATAATTGACACCAAAGTCGTCGGTAATCCTTTCTTGAATCGTCAAATACCCGGTTTGCCACAGTAATGCGATGAGTTCAATATGATCCACATCGAATGTGTCTAGGATCTCTTCGCTAGCTGTAAAATGCTCAAGATGGGGGATAAAGTAATTTCGGGTTTTAAGCATGTCCAATAGAAAACTGGGATTACCTGTCGACCACCAATAATTCCTGTAGTCATGACTATTGGAGATAAAGAGCAAGATATCGAAGGGGTTGTAGACCCTTTCTCCAAAATAATTATATCCGTTGTACCACAAGCGTACCTTTTCCATATCCGCCCCTTCCAAATGTTCCTTAAATACGGTCAATAAGTCGTCGTGTGTATATCCACAGATATTGCCGTATCTGGCATTCAAGGTGATATCCTCGAGATTATTCAATCCGCTGAATAGATTCATCTTAGAGAATTTGCTCACTCCTGTGATAAAGACGAAGCGGATATACGCATCATTGTCCTTTATGACCGCGTAAAAGTTTTTCATGGCATCGCGCATCTTACGGGCCACCTCGCTATCCGTTATATTATCGAGTATGGGCTTGTCGTACTCGTCGATCAGAATGACGACCTTCTTTCCATATTTTTCATGCGCTTTTCTAATCAATTCCTTAAAACATACCACCGGGTTTTCGGAATCGCATTTTATCTTCAAATCATCTTCCGCATCCTCCAATATCCACCTAAGGCGAGGAAAAAGTTGGTTGATATCCTTTTCCACTCCGGAGCCCAGGCTCACCCGTAGTACGGGATATTGGTCTTCCCAATCCCATCGGTCGTAGATCGCAAGTCCTTTAAAAAGGTCTTTTTTGCCTTCAAAGATATCCTTCAGTGTATCGAGAAACAAACTCTTGCCAAATCGCCGCGGGCGCGATAGAAAGTAATATTTTCCACCTAGAATCAAATTGTGGGCGATCTCCGTTTTGTCTACATAGACAAACCCTTCTGTGATGATATCCCTGAATGTCTGTATGCCTATCGGTAGTTTCTTCATGCTTGTTTCGTACTAATAAATCATTTATTTTCAAATCTCTCCCATTCATACCCGATAATATTGCGTTGCTCCCGGCTAAACTCGATGCCTATGAGATAGATGTTTTCATAAGATTGGTATTTTTCATAGTAGCGCTTTTCCTTAATCTGCTTAAGAGCATTACCGGTCACCTTTTCGGACAGTTTGAATTCGATGATAAAGACTTTGTCCTCATACTGCAGGGTGAGGTCTATGCGCCCGAGGTTGGTGATTTCTTCAGGGATAACCCTCATCCCTAAGCTCGCCAGATAGGCATAGACCACACTGGCGTAATACCCTTCGTATTCGAGTAATTTGTTGTTGGTAAAATTACTGTAGGGAATAGCAGCAAAAAGGGTGTAAAGGGCTTCTTTTAGCCCATCCAAATTCTCCCCTAATAGCATATCCAGAACACTTTCCTGATAGCGCAGTTTTTCAGCTGTCTGGGTGGTCAGATAAGTTATAAATAGGCTGTTTAGTGAAATTTGGATTTCGTTATTGGGAATGGTCAACTTGTACTTTACGCCAAAGACGGATTGCATCTTCTCTTGAATCGTCAAATACCCGGTTTGCCACAGTAATGCGATGAGTTCAATATGATCCACATCGAATGTGTCTAGGATCTCTTCGCTAGCTGTAAAATGCTCAAGATGGGGGATAAAGTAATTTCGGGTTTTAAGCATGTCCAATAGAAAACTGGGATTACCTGTCGACCACCAATAATTCCTGTAGTCATGACTATTGGAGATAAAGAGCAAGATATCGAAGGGGTTGTAGACCCTTTCTCCAAAATAATTATATCCGTTGTACCACAAGCGTACCTTTTCCATATCCGCCCCTTCCAAATGTTCCTTAAATACGGTCAATAAGTCGTCGTGTGTATATCCACAGATATTGCCGTATCTGGCATTCAAGGTGATATCCTCGAGATTATTCAATCCGCTGAATAGATTCATCTTAGAGAATTTGCTCACTCCTGTGATAAAGACGAAGCGGATATACGCATCATTGTCCTTTATGACCGCGTAAAAGTTTTTCATGGCATCGCGCATCTGACGTGCCACTTCACTATCCGTTATATTATCGAGAATGGGTTTGTCGTATTCATCGATGAGAATGACGACTTTCTTGCCGTATTTTTCATATGCTGTCAAGATCAAATCCTGAAAGCATTCGACAGGGTTTTCTAATTCAGAGTTTATCTTTAGATCTTTTTCCGCCTTTTGTAATATCCATCGAAGGCGAGGAAACAATTGGTTAATATCCTTCTCCACTCCGGAGCCGAGGCTCACCCGTAGCACGGGATATTGGTCTTCCCAATCCCATCGGTCGTAGATCGCAAGTCCTTTAAACAGCTCTTTTTTGCCTTCAAAGATATCCTTCAGTGTATCGAGAAACAAACTTTTACCAAAACGCCGGGGGCGGGATAGGAAGTAATACCCGCCCTCTTGTATTAACTCAAGGGCAATTGGTGTTTTGTCGACATAAACGAAGTCGCCTTCGATGATCTTGCTAAAGGTCTGTATGCCTATTGGTAGTTTTTTCATTGCAAATCCCTTTAAAATACAAACATACAATATTTCTATGTTATTATCTTATATATTAAATCCGTGAAGATGAAAGAATTTCTGTATAATTAGATAAACCCAGCTTCGAGAAGAAGCCAATGATATATGATAGAGTCGATCTCTGTAGAGTGATTTTCCATACTCACTTTTTTCAGATCTTATAAGCATTAGAAATCACAGCTTGGGACATTGGCAGAGCAAAATCACTCTCTATAATTTAGACAGTTTCTACATCTAAATACATCAATTATCGTTCAATATGAAATTAGAAATTGTAGCCATTTCACCTGCCGCCCTACCTCTACCTTTGGACTACATTAATATAGAAAAAACTTCTACTCTCTCAATTTTCGTCGCAGTATTTTACCTACGTTGGATTTGGGCAAATCCTTTCGAAATTCGATGTGCTTTGGGACCTTATATCCGGTTAATTGCTCTCTGCAATAGGCCTCTAGCTCTTTTTTATCCAAACTATCGTCCTTCTTAACCACAAATACTTTGACTACTTCCCCTGATTTTTCATCCGGCACCCCTATGGCAGCAACTTCTAACACCTTGGGATTTTGAGCTATAACATCTTCTATTTCATTGGGAAAAACATTAAATCCAGAGACCAGAATCATATCTTTCTTGCGATCAATTAACGTAAAAAACCCATCCTCATCCATATACCCTATATCGCCTGTACACAGCCATCCATTGCGAATGGTTTTAGCCGTCTCATCCGGACGATTGTAATATCCTTTCATAACTTGAGGGCCTCTTACCTGCAATTCCCCGGGTTTCCCAATCGGTACTTCCTGGTCATTTTCATCAGCGACGCGAACTAATGTCGATGGAACCGGCAGCCCTATCGTCCCGATTCTAGCGGTACCATCTACCGGGTTGACCGTAACGACAGGTGAAGCCTCTGTCATTCCATAGCCTTCACTCAATACGTTGTTCGTAATCTTAAACCATTGGTCAGCCACCACTCGCTGTACTGCCATTCCACCTCCTACCGTAATTTTTAAAGTAGAAAAATCAATAGTAGAAAAATCCGGATGATGTGTCAATGCATTAAAAAGAGTATTGACACCATCAAAAATCGACACTTTATGCTTCTTCCATTCTTTTATCAACCCCTTAATATCTCTCGCATTGGGTATGAGTACATTATTAATACCCAAACTAAATAATGCCATTGCGTTAACAGAAAAAGCAAAAATATGGTATAGAGGAAGCGGACATAATGCCGTTTCACTTCCTCTTTTCAGCATACCTTGCATCCATGCTTCTATCTGAAGCATATTGGCGATTAGATTGCGATTGGTTAATTCTGCTCCTTTTGAAACACCGGTTGTTCCTCCTGTATATTGGAGCAATACCGTATCATTGGGCTTGGATTCAAAGGGAGTGATTTCAAATTTTTTACCTACCTTCAAAGCCTCCTTTACCGTTACTACATTAGGGAGAGTATAAGAAGGAACTAATTTTTTCACTCTCTTTACTACAAAATTTACCAAACTCCCTTTTACCGTGGACAACATACCTCCCATCGATGCTGTCAGAATGACCTTTATCTCCGTCTTGTCCAATATCTCTTCCAGCTTCGATGCAAACATGTTCGCGATGACTACTGCTTTTGCGCCAGAATCTTTAAACTGATGAAGCATCTCCCGAGGAGTGTAAAGCGGATTGGTATTCACTATTATCAAACCCGCCCTTAACGCTCCGTACATCACAATCGGGTATTGCAATATGTTAGGCATCATCAGTGCGATGCGATCTCCGGGTTGCAATCCTCTCGAATGCAAATACGCCGCAAAGTTAGATGACAATACATCAATTTGCTTAAATGTCAGTGTTTTCCCCATATATGTGTAGGCTACCTTATCTTGATACCGGTCAAAAACCTCATCGTAAAATGCCACAATACTCTCGTATTTATCCGGATCAATGTTCGCGGGTATTCCGGCAGGGTAGTTGTTATTCCATGGTCTATTTTCGTATATCGACATAAGCTTAATTTATTTTATGAAATGGTAAAGGTCTCGTTTGAGGGATAAATATACAAAAAAAGCATTAATTATAGACAAGTCAACCATTTCATACCCTCAAAAATAGATTATTATCTCAACAATTTCTCGAATTCTATAAAAAATCAATCCCAAAAATATAACTACCTTTGAGTCCGAATTTAAATTAAGAAATATGGATTTTACGCTTACCGAAGATCAACTCGCCGTGCGAGAAGCAGCGAGAGATTTTGCTCAAAATGTGTTGTTGCCCGGCGTCATAGAACGGGATAGAGACATGAAATATCCCACTGAAGAAGTTCGTCAGATGGGAGAACTCGGATTTCTCGGTATGTTTATTGACGAAAAATACGGTGGAGCAGGAATGGATACTATGAGTTATGCCCTCGCTATGGAAGAAATATCCAAAGTAGATGCTAGTTGTTCTGTGATTATGTCTGTCAACAACTCCCTCGTGTGTTGGGGTATCGAAGAATTTGGAAGCGAAGAACAAAAACAAAAATACCTCCCGAGACTTACATCCGGAGAATGGATCGGTTCCTTCTGCCTCTCTGAGCCGGAAGCCGGCAGTGATGCCACCGCACAAAAAACAACAGCAGAGGACAAAGGAGATCACTACCTAATCAATGGAGTGAAAAACTGGATTACCAATGGTGGAACTTCAAAACTTCACATCGTTTTTGCTCAAACTCATCCAGAGTTGGGTCATAAGGGAATCAATGCATTTCTCGTCGAAACGGATTGGGAAGGTGTTGAAATCGGGCCGAAAGAAGATAAAATGGGTATTCGTGCCTCCGATACCCATAGCATTATGTACACCAATGTCAAAGTACCCAAAGAAAATCGAATCGGAGAGGATGGATTTGGCTTTAAGTTTGCAATGAAAGTACTTGCAGCAGGCCGCTTGGGCATCGCCTCTCAAGCCTTAGGTATCGCAGCCGGAGCTTATGAACGCGCCGTAGAATATGCCAAGGTTCGTACCTCCTTTGGTAAACCCATCGGGCAACACCAAGCCATCGCATTCAAATTGGCCGCCATGGCTACTGAAATTGAAGCGGCTCGTTTGTTGGTGTATCGCACTGCCTGGATGAAGGATAATCACATGGACATCACCGTCGCTAGCAGTATGGCTAAACTCATGGCTGCTGATGTCGCAATGAAGCATACTACCGAAGCAGTCCAAATACATGGTGGCTATGGTTATGTCAAAGAATATCACGTAGAAAGACTGATGAGAGATGCCAAAATAACTCAAATCTATGAAGGAACTTCTGAAATTCAACATATCGTCATTTCTAGAGCTATCCTCAAAGGTCAACTCTATCAGCCTATGTTCAAATAATACGTTCAGCTTGTATTAGATTTGGAACAAAAGTTGGAAACAACTACAGTAGACCTGTCCTTCTACTTGTACACCAATACCCTCCCTTGTAAATACCCCCCTCACCTCTGAGCTATTTACCTATAGCACGGGCAACCTTTTTATGTGTTTCTCGTTTTATTTCTAAACTTACGTGACCTT
>JALSTN010000140.1 GCA_026983735.1 Saprospiraceae bacterium
GCTAGGCAACACCCTAAGGTTTGAAAAGTAAAAACTCCTGTTGTGTCATCGCTGCACAGACCTAATCCCCTTATTTCATATTGAGTACATCCCTCTAACTCATCTATCCAAAACGGATGGCGAACAACTCCTTGAGAAATCCAAGCGGAATCTCCTTTTTTACGCCATTCTAGATTTCTAACACTGTCCATAGCCTCTTCCCAATCTATTGATACGGAAGTGTCTGAAGCTTCCAATAGGTAAAACGGATGGGTCTGCTGTAAGGCATTTAGAATGTCTAGTCGTCCGCCGCTCGTACATTTTCTCTCCAAGGTAGATAAAGGTTTGACATTGTCTAGAATCAAATGCCGAGCGGTAAGAGCAGCGAGATCCGGCGTACGTTTGGAAAGAGTGGATAGATTGTTGCAGTTCGCTCGAGCGTACAATAAAGCGATGGCGCCGGTGACAATTGGGGTTGCTGCAGAGGTTCCGCCAAATTCCCTATATCCGTTATTGATGTTCGTCGTAAAGGTCTTTTGCCCAAATGAGCCGAGATCCACAGACTTGAGGCCATATCCGGCTTTGTCATACCATTCATCTTTAGGAGTGACATTGGTAACTCCGATAAAATAATCACTAGTACAGTTAGAGGGAAGGTCTCCGACTTGATCAATGTCTACGGCGCGATTGGGTGCAGCCCCGCAACTTAAGATCCCGGCTTGACCTAGACTATCATAAAATGCACACCAAAGAGGAGCATCTTGTTCACGCAGATTGGGGATCCCCCAAGAGGCATTGGTGACGACGACAAATGCTCCGGATTTACCACCGGATTGATTGTAGAGTTGACGCATCCGCAAAGGGTAGGCATAGGCCTTTAATACGGATGCGATGTCAGAAATTCCGGCAATAAACATCAGCTTGACATTCCAATTGATACCGGTGATTCCCTTTCCGTTATTGCCTTTGGCGCCAGCGAGCCCAGCCACACCTGTTCCATGCGTTCCACTGCCTTTGATATGGTCATTGTTCGTTTCAACATTCCACCCGCGAAAATCATCGATATATCCATTGTGGTCATCGTCTATGCCATTGCCTGGGATTTCACCATGATTGACCCAGTGATTGGGGGCGAGGTCTTCGTGCAAAGCATCAAATCCGGCGTCAATGATACAAGCGACGATAGTATCTCCTGCTGAGGTGACTCCACCTGTGGCCAAATCCCAGGCTTCTTGCATCTTGAGGTCAACCCCAGCTGGTGCCCCGAGTTGCCCCGTATTCCACCAATGCCACTGTTTATCGTACATTGGGTCATCTGGAGTAGCACGCCATTCGATTAGATAATTAAACTGTGCATGTACGACACCGGCCAATTTGCGGAAGGTCTCCAACGCTTTAATCTCGTTTATCTTGCGATAATCCAGGATGCATTTATATATATTACTTGATGGAATTAAGGGTATGAAATGGTAAAGCTCTGCCCTTCCAAGAAGACGGTTGCCGTCCTTCCGAAAGGTTTGGGGTTGGACTCCTTCCTCTAACTGTATAATCCATTCTCCCAAACGGTGATCCAGCTTTTGGGCGTGAACCATTGAAGTGTTTAATCCCCAGAAAATGATGGTGAGTTGTATGAAAATTGAAGTGCCGGATCGTCGCATGAAAGCTTGAATTTTGGTGTTTTAACGAGCTTGTAGGGCAAATTTAGCCATTTCATACGCCCTTTAACTTCTTTTTGTGCAAAAAAAGTTGAAAGATATTATATATAATAAATAAATGTCATATATTAGCGCCTGAATTTAATCATTTTTTGAATAATGATATTTTTTAATTTGAAACGTTCAATACCAAAACGTACGATCATGATACGCACAAAACTCATCAATACCTTCCTGTTTTTATGTATGACAGGATATGTGTTTGCACAGCAGTCACAGACGCTCGAAAGAGCAGACCGACTGTATCGCAATGGAGAGTACTCCAAGGCTATCGAAGGATACCTGGATTATCTGGTACAACATACTGATGATAAATCCGCTACTATTCGACTCGCTAGATGTTACGAGAATACCGGAGATTATCTTGCTGCTTTGGCATATTATAATGACTTGATAGAGCAAGATTCTAAGCCTTCTGCTTTGTATTTATTGAAAGGGAATCTCTTGAAAAAGATGATGCGATTCGATGAGGCGGTAGCTGCTTATGCCAGGTACAAGACAGTGAATAAGGAAAGAGCGATCGCCCGGATTAAAAGTTGTCGATTTGCTAAAGAGCTAGCGAAGGAAAGTGAAGGTTGTAATATTGAGAACCTATCCTTTAACAGCAAGCAATCAGACTACAACCCTGTACTTATTAAAGGCCAACTCGTCTATACCTCGAAAAGAGCTTTATTAGAGGAGTCCTGGGTCGCAAAAGGTGATAAAACGCCAGTTCTGACAACACCTTTACTCTATAAAGTAGGGGAAGATGAGTCTCCTGAGCCCTATGTGCTCGACAGGAATACGACCGGAGTCAATGTTACTCCTTCCTTTACACCGGATGGAAGAAATATAGCTTATGCTATCGGTGAAGATTCAGGGGTTTGGAAAGCTACGGTCAAATCAACTAAGGATAAGAATATGCATATCGTGCTCTCCTCTTATGATGACGTACACAATACATGGGTCAAGAGAGATTTTCCTTATAATAGCAATGAGTATTCCAATGGATTCCCACATTTGGCAGATGATGGCAAGACCATGTTTTTTGCTTCTAATATGCCTGGGGGATATGGTAAATTTGATATCTATGTTTCCTATTGGCAAGGTGGGGGATGGTCTAAGCCTAGTAATCTCGGACCAGAGGTGAATACCCAAGGGAATGAAATATCCCCTTTTCTCGATGATGATAAATTGTATTTTGCCTCCGACTATCAATATGGATTAGGGGGATACGATGTCTTTAGGATTCATCATCAAGACAATGCCTGGACGGGGCTAGAAAATCTGGGCGCATGCGTCAATTCACCTAATGACGACTATGGAATGGTGATTGACCCCTCAAAGGATAAAGCATATTTTACCTCTAATAGATTAGGGGGGAAGGGACATGAA
>JALSTN010000141.1 GCA_026983735.1 Saprospiraceae bacterium
AAGCAGTTTGAGTTGACGTTACCGGATATTATTTTTATCTCTCTTTGTGCAGGTATAGGAGAAGAGATTCTCTTTCGAGGTGTCTTACAGCCGGCCTTTGGTGTGTGGTTGACCTCCGTAGTATTTGTAGGTATCCATGGGTATCTTAGACCGGATCAGTGGCGTAGGAGTCTATATGGAGTATACATGACTCTGGTGATTGCAGTGATGGGTTATATGCGGATTTATTGGGGGTTGACCTCTGCGATTGTGGCACATGCGACCGTTGACATGGTGTTATTTTACTATACCTTTCAATCTGCCGAAAAGGATAAGGACAGCATCCTTTCGGAGCGGTATGAAAGGGTTGACCTTCTCGATCAAGAGGAGTAAATTGGCTCTCTTAACCCTTAGTTGTACATTAAAATAAATATAATCATCCTATATCATAGAGGTGTTCGGTATAACAACGCCGATAAATTATAAAAAAGCCCTTGGCCATCCGGCACAATGCCGGGAAAGCCAAGGGTTTTATCTTTAGAAGCGCCTTGAGGGACTTAGTGTTTCTACTCAGCGCGGGTATAGAGGTTTAATTCTTTTTCCTCTCAAATGCCAAAGTACGGTTCCGTTATCCCACTCTAAAAAGTCGCCATGATCATTGGCAAAGTAGCCTTTGTTGGCATGTAATTCTACGGGGTATAATTTATGCCAGTTGAACCATCCGGCTCTCTTGATTTGGATATAATGCCTGTGGACCTCGATTTCATACTGTCTCCATCCCCTTTCCTCCTGCCAATAACCTTCTAATCGATATTCCCAGCGTTCTTTGATATAGCTCCCTCTACCGTAACCTCTATCGTAATTGTTATCATAATAGTCATAGTAACGATTTGTATTACAACTGTAAGGCGTATAGGTAGAATAATTCCTACTGTAGTGGTATTTGTGAGGACGCCTTCGAGACGAACCACATCGCTCGCTCCATCTGGAATCGGAGTTGGTTGCAGCACGGTGATGGATATCCACATAGGGCGTGACCCTTTGCCCATTGATGAAGACGGGAGGTGGATTGTCTTGTATCGAAGTGAATACGGTGTGTCCTGCGATGGGGAATGTAAGCAGTAGAAATAGTCCGGCTGCCAGGAGGTGTTTTAGTGATTTCATGATGATCTGATTTATGGGAATACTTCCCGTGAACAATAAGATATTACTTTCTTAGACGCTTATCATTCACAAAGTTACATGGACTTTTTGTTAAAGAATGTTGGGGATACATTAAGGAAATGTTAAACTCAAAAGACCCATTTTTGGATTACAGTTTTTTAATATTGGGGCTTTCCCTTAAGAGTTCAATGGAGGCATTGGACGGAAGTCCGGCTAGATTTTGTAAACGAATTTAGAGGTGAATTACTTTTGGTCAAATCTACTCCATCGCAGTATTGGGGAGGTGTCAAAGGGTGGGGAGGGAGTATGAAATCGCTGATAAACCTCTTGAGGAATACCTAAATCAGAGATAAATATTTCAGTGTTTTTATCTAGGTCAAAGAGTATTTTTTTGGCTGCAGCCAAACAGATAACAGTATTTGCCTTAAAGTATAACGTGCTGTTTTTACCTGTGAATCCTGTTGGGATATCTAGAGCAATACGTTTTGCGTCTAAAGCATTGGCTCTTTTAATGCGATTTGTAAAGGAAGTACTGAGAGGGAGGTATTGGGAAAATCCAAGATAGGCATCTACCCATATATCGGGTTCTGCTTCGGGCATGTCCTGAAGGAGGGCTCCAAAGGCAACTGCCCGCTTTAATTGCTGAAGTGGGAGTGGTTTGGTGATGGGGACCGGAAGGTCGAGGTGTACGGTATATCCCCATCCTGCTAGTCTTCGAGCAGCAACCAATCCACCTCCTCCGTTATTGCCATTGCCGGCTCCAATGAGGATGTGGTCTTTTTTATTGGACGATGCTGCCACAATAATAGCCAATGCCCACCCGGCGTTTTCCATCATTAATTCAATGGGGAGGTAAAATTTTTTGACAGCATAGTAATCCATATCTTTGAAGGAGGATAGGTCTAGTGCTTCAGATTCGGGAAGGTAGATGTCCTGCCAAGCGTTGGTCATAAGATATGGGATTGTAAGATGAAGATATCGGATAAAAATTTTGTTTCGAAGAGGAAAGGTATCATATTACAATCCATCTCCAAGTGCGAATGATATTTCCCCGTAAGGAGATGGAGACGATATAGACCCCTTTGGGCATATCTGCAGATATGGGTAGAGACTGCCATTTGTCTTGAGTTGTCACCTTCTTTTTTAGAAGTGTTTTTCCTTGAAGAGAACGAATGGATACCTCGAGTTTTAACGGGGATTCAGCCCTAAAATCCAATTGGGAAGATGCCCCTTTTTGGACCATCGAGGGATACCACTTAAGATCGATTCCATAGTGAGAGGAAGGGGTATAGCTCGATGTCAGATCGATAATAGTAAAGGTAAATACACGGGAACATCCATTGGCGTCAGTGAGGGTAAGCGTGTAATCACCGGAGGATAGATTTTTGATAAATGGAGTGGTTTGCCCGGTACTCCATCGGTAGATATATGGTTTTTTTCCTCCTGATATTTGGACATTGATTAATCCCTGGTGAGAACCGTTATCATGTACGATGAGCGTATCTTCGAGAAGGATAGCCGGAAAATTTGAAATGTCGAGTACCAAGATACTATCACAACCGTATTGATTGGGCTCTTGGAGTTGGATTTCATAATGACCGGAGTCTTTGAAGGTCTTTCCTTCTATGAGAAGGCTATCCCCGGAACATAGTTCTACGGTACGAAAATCAGTTGAAGTAGGATTAAAAGTAACTTCGGTACAATCGTCCCCTTCACAACCATCAACATCGGTTACTGTGACACATATTATGCCTTGTTGCGATACACGTGCGATAGGCCCTATATCTCCATTGGACCAACGATAAGAGAAATAGGATTGTTTGACCTTAAAAAGTAAGGTATCACCGGAACAAGCCTGATTATTGCCTGAGATGATGGGCTGGGGGCCTTTTTTATTTTTCACTTCTATGGTTTCACTGGCTGT
>JALSTN010000142.1 GCA_026983735.1 Saprospiraceae bacterium
ACTGCCATATAGCTTATCGTGTTACAGGCTCTTTTTGAGTGGCACACTTTGAAATCAGTGTCATGGCCCGAATGAAATGCGCACAAAACAAATGACTTGGTACAAGCCGGAATCGCCATTTTAGATTAGCTATATAAAATAAATAGAATTAGAAAAATGGTCCCTTCAAGTTGTAGTAAAATCTAGATCTGTTCCATTTGCAGTTAATGCACGATGAGTTTTTTAGTGGACACCGCACCTAAATTGGACTTCACTTGTAGGATATAAGTTCCTGGTATAAAGGCGGACAAATCGACAGGTATTATCTTCTTGTACTTAAAATGTTTATTTATACGGATACGTCCACGGATGTCTTTTACGGTGAGATATCCGGTTGCCCTGTTCTCTAGCATGATTTCTGTGGAATGACTTGCCGGATTGGGGTAGAGTCGAATCTCCTTTCGGTGTGCTTTTTGACTAAGTTCTTTTGTAGAGGTCTTTAGCTGCAAGTCATCAGCTTCGAGCCTCATCCAGTAATTGGATTGTATGACAAAACCAACATTTGTTTTGTGTTTAAGCACGCTGCTAAAAAGCAAGAGATCTCCATTATTCATCTGATACATTTGGTTTAGGGATAAACGATGTCCTTCTTGCTCTAAGGTAAGTATTCTGACTATGTTCGGCTTGCCATCTTTATCTATTTTGACAAAATAGACATTTTCAGAATCACGTAATTGTCCAACTACCATAAATCCGGGTTCAAACCGAAGTTTTATGGTTTGAAACCAATAGAAATCCTTCCCATCGGGGATTTTCATTGGGATATAAGCGATAAGCTTAGCGTGACGATCAAAGATAATCTGACTGGCAATTTGTTTGTTACCAACTTTCTTAAGGGTATAGAGGTAAATGAGATTATCTTGTACTTTTTCGAGGATGGGAGTTTCATTAAATTCTATCAAGTGAATTATTTCGTAACGTGAAATAGATTGAAAATCCTTATTGAAAAATTCGATGGTGGCGGATCTTTTGGAGCCATCCGGGCTTTTCCAGTATTGAAAGGTAATGATGCTGTCCCCACTCATCTTAAGTATTTGCCCGTTGACAACAGATGGGGAGTTTTTGGGATGTAGGCGTTTGACGATTGTGTCTTTAAGTATATGACCATTTTTGTCGATATTCCAACTGTAATTAGCAAAGGATAGAGAATCTTCTTCTACATCAACGCGTTTTCTGATATAAAGATAAGTACTATCACTATAAGGAAAGAGATAGGTGTCAAAATAATTATACCCGGACATTTGTCTTAAAAGGGGAAGGGTTGCTGTGTCTTTTTCGTTAGCAAAAGTATGGCGGATAATATTCAGGTTTGAGGTATCCATTTCCCAGCTAGAAAAGAAGGATTTAAGCCAGATGATACTTTTATCTTTAGGATTTCTCCTAAAGTTGAGTATTTCCAAGCGGTTGCGGGTGTTAATAAAGGCATAGACCGGAACTTCGTGCCGATCATTGTTGCGCAAATCATAATACCGAGTACTTAGAGCATCTCCTGTATTTAGGTTGATTTTTTCGATGAAGCATCCTTCATTATCAGAAAATTGTCTTTCATAAACGATAAAACCGGAATTCCCCTTCACTATAATTGGTTTTGGGTTTGAAATATGGTTTACTCCGTTGAGGCCGCTACCCAGCAAAGTCGAATCAATGCTGAGGTGTATCCATTTGGGAGAATATCCTGTGAAGGAAAGTTGATATTGTTGGGCATTTACTGGCAACTCTATCAGAAAAAATAAATGGAAAATTAGAAATCTGATGCTAGATATATTAGGTATATATTTCATGGTCATAAGCATTTGAAAATGACTTCCTCTCCTTTTGAAGGAGGGGAAGTCTAAGGTTAACTATTCATTTTTAAATTCCGCCCCCCCATTCATTATCACATATATTATCACAACTAGATGTCGGAATTCCCGTACAAGAGGAGCCACCCGATACACATGGCCCGCTAGATTGTTTGCTAAATGTCTTCTTTATTTGCCCATTGTCCAGACAGTATTCCGTTGTCTCTACACAACAACCGAAAGCACAGACTACTTTACTTAGCGTTTGGTATATACCACTTCCCGATAGACACCATTGAGTGCATTGGGTGTTGAAGAATCTAGCACTTGCGACGTAGTTTAGTCCACAATAATAGCCATTATTATTGACAAAAGGGATTAAAACAGAGTCCGACAAAGTCCTTCTGAGCACAAATTCAAACTCCAAAATACGATCCCCAAGGGTGTTTACACTGTCTTCGAAGAGTGAATCCCAATTAGTGTATAGAGAATCACATTCTGCTACAATAATATTCCAATATACAGAGTCAAAAACAAAAACCTTATTTAGAGAATTACCACATCGGTATAATTTATAGGATATCTTTATAGGGCAATAACCCGGAACATCAAGCGTATCTGTAACCATTAATTCAAATTCGCAAGTAGATCGAGCTAATTCAAAGCAATCCCAGCTGGTATCCTCAGGGTTGATAGGGCCACCAGTGTAGGCATGACTATCGCCTCCTCTCAGATCAAACGAGACGGAGTTGGAATGGATTACGGTTTCATTATTGTTTTTAGAACAAGAATGTATTATTATAGTTAAAGTAACTAATAGAATAAATGAATATTGTAATATTTTCATAATTAATAACTTTGTAAGATTTTTATAATTCCCGTCTTCCGGATGAATTGTGGTACTGCACCGGGAGGCGGGCTTTTTTGAATCGGGAAAATCCCGTAGGGGGCATTAAGTGGGTTCGCTACGACCTTACCAAAACGGAGGCTTCCCCAGCCACCGGACAAGACTTGGAGTAAGCTCCTTAAATGGTATTGTATGAAATAACGAATCCGGTATTATGTTGACCTCAGCGCGAAAGCACCAATGAATAAGTCGCTAGAATTTTACTGATAGATGTAATGTACAAGTTCCTTGTTCCTTAAAAGGTTAATGGGTAAAGGTACGACAAGGCCTCCAAAGAGACGTGTTATCTTCTCCATAAAAGGGGTGGGCGATATGATTATGTGTGTGTAGAACA
>JALSTN010000143.1 GCA_026983735.1 Saprospiraceae bacterium
AGCGGTGCCATTTTGAATGGCGACATCCAGCCGTCTTTTTTTCGTACTCAAGAATATCACCGTGGAATCAAGCAACTCTATTTGATTATTAAGCAAAACAATACCGAAAAACAAGGTCCCCACTTTTGATTTAACCGCATTCATCTGAACCCTTGCTTGGTCTGCTTTAAACGCATTGCCTCTTTCCGTTAACTGCTCCATAGCAGCACTAATACCACCGTCATACAACACATACTTACCATCCAATGTAGTTTGGAATGCATAAAGCGGCAACTCAATCTTGGGCGCATTGGGAAAGGGTAAATCCAACGAAAGACTTTCACTTTGTAAAGTACCTCTAGCGTTCCAATCCAACTGTGGCAAACGATTTTTGTGTATCCACTTTTTTTGAAGTTCTGCTTCTCTCTCAGCTACATCAATGCTCTGGCCGGATGGATGTATGGCCATCGCGTGCCCGATTAAGTCATCAGGAGAAAAACAATTAGCTCGATCTTGTCCCAGTCCAATTGGTACACTAAAGAGAATAGCAACACCGAAAGTAATTATAGATTTTAGCATATCCTGGAAAAATTTATACATTTGGGTAATGTTTTTCTTAACACTTCAAACTATTGATTATCATATCCGTCACTTCTCGCTTGCGGATACGCATTAAATTATTGAAAGCCTCTTCGTTCATTGGCATTAATCGAATCAAAGCAGGTTTCATTAAGAATGGGAAAACGCATAACGCAGGAATATTCATAAATGCTTGAACAGGAGAAGTAGCTCTTATATGCCCCGAATCTATCTCTCTTTGAAACATGAGAAAAAGTCCCTCCAGATCGGCTCGTCCTTGAAGTTCGGATAGTTCCTTTATTAGCGTGTCGGGATCGCGCTGTAACTCTCCTACAATAAATGGAGGAATGATAGGATTCTTAATCAATGTCTCTACGTATAAATCTACAAATAGAGCAATCTTCTCTTCTAAACTAACCTCCAAGCGAACAATGGCATCAAAATCAGGAGAAAGAGACTGAATCACTTCACCCAACACTTCCATAAATAGGCGTTTCTTTGACTTGAAATAGTAGTGAAGCAACCCCTTGTTTATCTGGGCTTCTTCTGCTATATCTCGCATTCTCGCTCCTTCATAACCTTTCTGGAGAAACACCCTCTTAGCGGCTTCTTTGATATGTGAACGTGTAGGATTATTCATTTCAAATATATTACCTTTTTGGGTAAACATATAATTTCGGAGGATTGTTCACTCATAGGAGCATTAATTTTATAATATACTACCCAAATCATCCCGCAGAAACACTCAAGGATTAATGTGAAAGTATATTTTGATGTTCACAGAGAGATAAAAATAATTTCTTGAGGTAAAATATATTGTATGATTTTTTTTCATTTTAGATACTATCAAGAGTTTTTTCACTTCAGAAAAAGGTTTGAAGGCATGGACTGGGCACTATTCTTCCCTTTACCAGAACACAGAATCAAGTATTCTAATCGTGCAATCTGATTTGGAAAGCCCCAAATCTACTTTATACCTCTATCCTCTAGGCCCTGTATTCCAAGAACAAAAGCCGGAAAGATATCCTTCGTCCCCCTTTTACTGCATTATGTAAGAGACTATGCCTTTTATTGTTCTGTACGGCAGCCTTTCACTCAGAATAACTGAATAAAAAATAAATTCTTCTTAGTTTCTCTTTCTATCTTCAGGAACTATACTAATTTTACCACTTGTTTTAGTATTCAATAAAATCAACATACATTGGAGGCAAAAGTTAAACAACATAAAAAGTTAGGTGAATTAGCGGCAACTGCGATCAGTGGAAACGACATCAGTTCTTCTGTGCTTTACGTATCTGCACTTGCTATTGCATTTGCAGGCAAGTATGCATTTATCACTTTGCTCATCGTAGCCCTTGTCCTCTTCTTCTTCAGGAAAATCTATGGTGAAGTAGTAGGGGCACTGCCCTTAAATGGTGGAGCTTATAACGCGCTTCTCAATACGACAAGTAAAAGGCTCGCTTCTATGGCCGCTTCATTGACCTTGCTTTCATATATGGCAACTGCTGTTATATCTGCCAATGAAGCCATTCATTACTTATTTCATATTTTTCATGTAGAGGAAAACATTTATGTTCTTTCCGGAACGACAGCCTTACTGGCTACTTTTGCAGGTTTAGCCATCATGGGAATCTCGGAGTCTGCTAAAGTAGCTATAGGAATTTTTCTATTTCATCTGTCGACGATGTTAGTACTGATCTTATCTGTCTTTCTCTATGTAATGCGCCATGGATGGGGTATTTTTTCTCTAAACTGGGCTACAACACCTGAGCACGGTGTGGCGATGGCTATCTTTTTTGGATTTGCTGCTTCGATGCTTGGGATATCCGGCTTTGAGAGTTCCGCCAACTTTGTAGAGGAGCAAGAACACGGTGTTTTCCCAAAGACCCTTAGAAATATGTGGATGGTAGTGAGCATCCTCAATCCGCTAATGGCTTTTCTAGCACTTGCCGTATTACAAATCCCCGACATATCCGGTCCTTACAAAGAAACCCTTCTCTCTAAGATGGGAGAGATGTCGGCCGGGGGATGGCTCTCGGTAATTATTTCGATAGACGCATTTTTGGTGCTATCAGGAGCTGTGCTAACAAGTTATATCGGAGTTACCGGACTATTAGAGCGAATGACATTAGATAGAATTATGCCCAATTATTTTCTGAAGAAAAACGCTCGAGGGGCATCCTTTCGGATTATCATATTTTTCTTTTTAATGAGTGTTTCTGTCTTGTGGATTACAGCCGGAAATGTAAAAACTCTAGCTGGGGTCTACACGATTTCCTTCCTCTCCGTGATGTTACTATTTGTCATTGGTAACTTGCTATTAAAAGCTAAAAGAAAACACCTTCCTCGTCCTGAATATGCTCCTTGGTATGGACTCTTTATTGCGTTTTTGGCGGTGGGAGTGGCGCTTATTGGGAATATCGTCATGAAGCCCGAAAACAGTGATGATTTACCCAATTACCAAGTTTTTCTAATCTACTTTATTCCCACTATTCTTTTCATACTTGTGATGCTTAATCGTACGATGCTGCTTAAAGTTTTATTGAAACTCGTATGGAACATATTTGAGCCGATACGGGAGTTCTTTCTCAAGCTACACAAACGCATCGATGCACTCATTAACGACATCAACAGCCAAGAGTTTGTCTTCTTTACCAAGGGGAATAGCATCTCCAACCTCAACAAGGCCATGCTCTATATCAGAAACAATGAGCACACCAAAAAAGTAAAAGTGGTGAAAGTGCTTAAGGAAGGACAGAAGCCATCCGAAAAACTTATGACTTACATTGAACTCTTGGATGAAGAATATCCGGATATTGACATTGAATTTGTACCTATTTACGGAGAGTTCGGTCCCGGTCTAATTAAAAAGCTTAGCAAAGAGTGGAATATTCCAATCAATTTTATGTTTATAGGCTCCCCTGATGAAAAATTTCCTTATCGCCTCGAGGAACTGGGTGGAGTTCGATTGATAATATAGGATAATATCCGGTAAGCAAAACTAACCTTATTGTCTAGATTTGATTTAAATAACTTTCTCTTTAAAATTAAAGAGTAAGATTTGTATTCAGCATCATTTCTTTTTATTTAGGATGTCTTGCAATAATTCAGTTATCTTTGCATTCCAATACTACTAAATATTTTAAATACAGTTTACATATGTCAGGACATAATAAATGGTCTAAGATTAAGCATAAAAAAGGAGCACAAGATGCAAAGCGCTCCAAGGCATTTTCAAAAATCATTAAGGAAATAACAGTGGCAGTAAAAGAAGGTGCTAGTGGAGATGTAGATTTTAACCCCAGATTGAGGGTTGCCGTCGCCAATGCCAAAGGGGTAAATATGCCCAAAGATAACATCGAACGCGCCATCAAAAAGGCCTTGGAATCAGGGGGCGAAGCTTTTCATGAGCTCACCTATGAAGGGTATGCACCAGGAGGAATTGCAGTTTTCGTAGAGTGCACCACAGACAATCTAAACCGCACCGTAGCTAATGTGCGGGCAATATTTAATAAACGAGGTGGAAATCTAGGCAAAAATGGATCCGTAGAATTTTTATTTGAACGGAAAGGTATTTTTACAGTCGATATTTCTGAACTCGACCCCGAAGAACTAGAGCTCGACTTAATTGATGCAGGTGCTGAAGATATAGAGATCGAAGAGAATGAAATGATTATTACCGTTGATTTTCCTGACTTTGGCAATATGCAACAAAAACTCGATGAGCTCAAGATCGAACCCAAAAGCGCAACCATCGAGCGCCTACCGCTCAATACCACTACCCTTCCGGTAGATCAGGCCATGAAAGCCCTTAAACTCGTAGATGCACTCGAAGAGGATGATGATGTACAAGCCGTCTACCACACCTTAGAATTGACAGATGAGATCATGGAACAGTTGAGTTAATTAGAGCGCTTGTTCCAAAGGTCTTTTTAAAATAGGACAATTTTATAATCCTATGCACGACATAGAACCATATTACCATTGGATCGGAGAATACTCTGCAGCGAAAGATCCTCAATCCCCTTTCTATGGTCGGCAGTATAGCGAATTTGAGTTTTCGAATACGATATACAACTATTTCATACATCCTCAATGGGATAACTTCGGATCAAAGACCCTATATGCCAAAATTCTCTATGCCGATTATGAAAAGCATTATGCCATCATCGAATGTATAGGAGAATGGAATGACTGCCTGTACAATGATATAATGATCTTCAAACAATCTGTTATTGAAATCCTTCAACAACACGGCATCCATAAATTTATTCTCGTTCTGGAAAATGTGTTATCCTTTCATGCATCAGATGATTGTTATTACGAGGAATGGCTGGAAGAAGTACAAGAAGAAGGGGGGTGGATATGTGCGATCAACCTGCTGGAACATGTTGAAAGAGACCTACAGCAAGCACATTTAGATGATTTTATTCATATGGGCACTCCGCTCAATGGAATTCCATGGAGAACCTACAGACCGGAACATTTCTTTGCTCAAATAGATCAAATAATTCAAACCCAACGGCCCAAGATGCTCTTTTAATCGGGTTAAGACCTAATGCCAACAATATGAAACCACACAAATCCGGCTTTGTCAATATCATTGGACGCCCAAACGTCGGAAAATCGACATTGCTCAATGCGCTACTGGGGGAAAGACTCTCCGTCGAAACACCCAAAGCCCAAACTACCCGACATCGCATCAAAGGTATTCTCAATGAGGAGGATTATCAAATAATTTTTTCGGATACTCCCGGTATTGTGCTTAACCCGGCCTATGAGATGCACCATATTATGAATCAATTTGTCAAATCTACTTTTGATGATGCTGATATTTTGGTTTTAATCATAGATCCTACTCGACCTAAGGATGTCCTTTCTGAAGAATGGATGGAAGCACTGAAAAACACTTCAACTAAAAAGTTTTTGCTTCTCAATAAATCCGATTTGGTTCCTACTGGTGCATTGCTCGAATTAGCCTCTTCATGGCAAGACAAAATCAACTTCGATGAAATACTCCCGATCTCGGCTCTAAAGAAAAGTAACATTCAGGATAAGTTGCTCCCCCTCCTATTGAAGTATCTCCCGGAAGGGCCTCCGTACTACCCTAAAGACCAATTGACGGATAGATCTATACGTTTCTTTATAAGTGAGATTATACGAGCTCACATCTTAAAACAATTTAAAGAAGAGGTCCCTTACAGCTGTGAAGTCGTCGTCAATGAATTCAAGGAGCCGAAAACCCCTACTGATATTACTCACATACAATGTACGATCTATGTCAATCGCAAATCGCAAAAGAGTATTTTAATCGGCAAACAAGGCAGTGCAATAAAAAAACTGGGTACGGCTGCTCGCTATGATATTGAGAAATTCTTACAAACCAAAGTATATCTAGACTTACACGTTAAGGTTCTTGAAAAATGGCGGGATGACAAGCAAACGCTTCGCCGATTTGGGTATGACTAATGTATTCCTAAATCAGCGCATTGTATTATCTTTGCCCCCCATTTAACATTCACCACCTAATTTTAATTATGATAAGCTTATCGCCCACATACGCCAAGTTCAAAAGAATATCTTCTAAGCAGGGTTTGTATTTTACCCTGCTCCTCCTAGTAGGACTTATTCTCAGTCAGTCCTGCAAAGACAATTCCCCCTATGACCGACTCGTCGAAAAATACCTCGTCCCCTACTCTGCAAGTGCAGATGTAGAAGTAAACGGCGTGCCGAATCCAAGTTGGCTTTTAGGTGTAAGCAAATATGAAGAAGGTAATTACGATGAAATGGTAAAGGCCTTTATGAAACTCCGGCCAGGGAATCCTTTTTACTACAAGGCGCATTACATTATGGCTATCGTCAACCTTCAACACCATAAACCGTGGAAAGCTTTGGACAATTTAAAAGCAACACGGATGAATGCCAAAGGAAAATATTTCAAGGACGCTCAATGGTTACAGGCACTAGCTTATCTTCAGGCTAACATTCCGGGTAGAACCAAAGACATATTGAACAGAATCCTACGGGAGGAAGAACCTCACCCCTATCGGAACCAGGCAAAAGAGTTACTCGAGCAGCTACCATAGCCAGAATTTATTCACGTTCGTGTCATTCCTCCTCCTCTGCGCTCTTGTATTCTATTGTATTCATGCTTGTAGCATTCCGAATTCCAAGGTGGCATATTTGCCGAATTAAAAATCCCAAATCCTTCAAGGGGGTATATCCTTTCGCGTACTCGACATTGGCCTTAAACATAAGGGAAGTATCAAGCTCAATCAATCGGTACACGGGAGGTAAAATACTTTTGGGCAGTTTTGGTAGCGTCTTGGAAGGATGATTGACTTCATAATATCCTATCCAAGTATAACCGCCAAATACTTTACCTAAGTTGATTAAAAAATTCAACCTATTGCCACGACAAAGAAATAGTACAGGGGATAAAATTAAAAAGAAAAGTGCAATGGTTAGGTCCAATATACGCTTCAATCTAATTGTAACAGTATCTGATAAAGCATAATGCTCTCGTCCTGCATATACTTCGCCCCGATCATTTTTGGATTGGCTGCCCAATATTACTTCTGATGCCCCATCAATCATCTTATGGGACATACCTTGGCCTTCTGTGGACATATATTGTATCATCACTGTATAGGGCACATCCTTTAATGCCCATATAACCTCATCAACCTTAAAGGCTTGCATGAGTTTCTTTAATCTTATTGTCCATGCGTCCTTATTCTGCTGGATGTAATTGACCTGCGCCAAAACAACGTGATCCGATCTAAGTTTCTGTAGTATTTGTGCGATTCTATCCGTTTCCTCTTGACTTCCGATTAGCACGATGCGCTTTTTTTGGTCTTGCCCTAAGTCTAGATTTCCATATTGTATGAAATGGGGCAATAACCGATTAAAAAGGACAACTATCAACGCCCATATTGTCCCCATTACCAACATCATCCTGGAGGGTCTGTAATGTGGATTGAGCATTCCGTAAATAGCAAACTGTATCAAACTGACAATCAAAATTCCCTGCAACACCCCTACCATCTTATATCGCCGCTGATATCCTCCAAATATATACGTTCCGGTCATCCACACTAAAGTATATATCAGCATATGATAGTATATATAAGTACCGTCAAAATGAGTGGGATTATCAAAATAATATACTTCCCAAAACTCTTTGAAAACAAATAATCCTAAGAAAATAAGGATAAAATCAAATAGAGGAAGAAGCATCTTATAGGAGATACCTTTCAAAATATCTAAAAACGCTCGTAGACCAATCCCTGTCTTCATCAGGCTTATAAACGATTTGGCCTTTTGTCCTTTAAAATGCTTATCTGCAAACAATATCATGGCCTGATAAAATACTTTCACGTAATTCAAACTACCTTTCTTCGTGCTTTCACCCTTAAAGTGGATAATCGAAGTCTCGGGGAAATAATAATTTTCATACCCGGCTTGCTTTATTCGGTAAGACAAATCGATATCCTCTCCATACATAAAAAAACGCTCATCCAAATACCCCACATGCTCTAACACACTGTGCCGAATAAACATAAACGCCCCCGCCAACACATCAATTGAGGCACTTTTTCCTTCCGGCAAGTGTCCCATATGATATCGATTAAAAAAACTGGAAGAACGGAAGACTTTAGACAAACCAAAGGCTTTATAAAAGGCCACTGAGGGGCTGGGAAATCCTCGTTTGGACTCTGGCAAAAAATATCCTGCTCCATCAATCATCCGTGGACCAAGTGCACCTATACCCTCCTGTTGCTCCATGAAATGGTAGCACTTAGTCAATGTATCATCGCTTAGAATAGTATCCGGATTGAGTAGGAGAATATATTTACCCCTTGCCCGCTGTATAGCTAAGTTATTAGCTTTGGAAAACCCGAGATTTTCTTTGCTTTTAATGAGTTTCACTTCTGGGAACTCTCTTTCAACCATAGAGGTGGACGCATCCACCGAAGCATTATCTACGACAAATATTTCCACCTCTAATGAGGATATCCCGGCTCGTACAGAGAGAAGAGTTTGTCTAAGAAAATAACAGACATTGTAGTTTACTATGACGATACTAATATCCATCATCCGGTGGATGTCATATTTTTAGAATAAGGCTGACGGTCTGCTATAGAACGTGCAAGTGTAAGCTCATCTGCGTATTCCAGCTCTCCCCCAAAGGATACACCGCGCGCAATCTGGGTAATTAAATCAAGCTTGGATTCTAATTGCTTGGATAAATAATAAATGGTCGTCTCCCCTTCGATAGTAGGACTAATCGCCATGATAATCTCATTAATCTCACCTGTATCTGCTCGATCCAAAAGGCTTCGGATATTAAGTTGGTCCGGCCCCACACCATCAATAGGTGAAATCACTCCACCCAAAACATGATAAACACCCCTGTATAAGCCTGTAGATTCTATAGCCATCAAGTCTCTTATATTTTCCACCACACAAATCGTCTTATGATCTCTTCCCGGATGTTGACAGATCTCGCATACATCTTCATCAGATATATTTGCACAAACTTTACAGCTTTTGATATTTGCTCTGAATGTCTTAATCGCTTCAGTAAACTGAAACGCAAATTCTTTTTCCTTGTTAAGAAGATGCAACACCAGTCGCAATGCTGATTTTTTACCTATTCCCGGGAGGGAACTAAATGCCTCTACTGCATCTTCAAATAACTTCGAAGGTATATTCATATCCGATATGGAGTTTCATTGTCTATCGATACCTCTAGGTACACTAAAGATATAGTTGCAAAGATATGCATAAACTTAGGATTGGCAAATATCAATAGTTAAACTAATATACACTCTTATCTCCCTTGAACAAAGATACTCTAGTCCAAGCAATTACGCTTTGAGGTATGCTTCATAAGAGCGAATCTTTACAGACTCCCATTGATTCTTTGACAATATGCCATCAAACTTAGATGACAATCCTTTCCAAATACTTTGTGACTTGGTAAATGTCGCCTCTAATTTATTGAGGTTATTCAACTGCTCACCTGTGGGTCGTCCAAAGTAATTGGCTATATCTCCATATAATTTGGATAACTTCTCTCTCAATTGTGGCTCTGCCTGCCCAACATAGTTATCTCCCTTTGTTACGACAAGACGATCATGCAGCTCTTTCATCTTCTGTTCCAATACTTGTAGGGGAGCTTTTTTCTCTTGGGGTAATGCTGCGTAATAATCCCTATAGGCATCAATTTCATACACCAGAAACGCCAGCTCTTGCTGCATATCATATAGTTTCATTGTCTTTTCATACTGAATACTCCTATCTTCCTTAGAATAATTAGAGCGAGGGTCATATTTAACTTCAATCTCCTTTTCATACCGCTTTTTCCCCTTCGTAAGTACGAGCTTATATCTGCCGGCTTTAACTCTTGGGGCAGTTAACGAATTGAAGACAAAAGTCTTCCCTTTAGCCACTTTAGGTGCTTTCATACGATAGTTCCAATACACGATATTTAATCCTTTGGACTTTAGGGGGGTAAGTTTAACTATCTCTTTATCGTTCATATCAAAAACCGTGAGGTTCATTTTACCAAAAAGATGCCGCTTTTTAAGATAATAAGCGATCTTAGCATCGTGCCTTGGGTTGCTCCCCACAAATGAGGTTCGGTCATTCCCCCCGGTATAAAATGCGCTCTTTTCATGCATAATAAAAGGAGAGGTATCAAAAAAATGAACGTCCTCTTGGCGCACTTCGTCCGTCAATTGCTGCACTAATCCGATATCATCCAAAATAATAACTCCTCTACCATGTGTTCCGAGCACTAAAGCACCGGTTTTAGGGTCTTGGACGATAGCGTGAATAGCAACAGGTGGAACATTTTTCTTGATCCTTTGCCAGTGTGCCCCACCATCCAAAGTAATATACAGTCCCATTTCTGACCCTACATAAAGGACGTTGGGGTTGTGTACATCTTCTGCAACACTGCGTAGAAAAGTCTTTATGTCCTCTGTCGCCAATGCCCTCCAATGCCTTCCAAAATCCGTCGTTTTATATAGGTAAGGCTTCTTGTCATTTAGAGTATGACCATCGTATACTACATAAGCCGTCCCTTCTTCGAATTTACTAGCCAGCACCTGGTAACACCAGATATGAGGAGGAAGTCCTGGGATATTGTCAACTAAGTTGGTCCAGGTCTTACCTCCATCCCGAGTCAATTGGAGATTGCCATCATCTGTTCCAACCCAAATCACTTTATCATTTAGTGGTGATTCTTCGATGGTAAAAATGGTACAATGGTTTTCTGCTCCTGAATTGTCCAATGATAATCCACCTGAATTGTCTTGCTTGAGCTTTGCCGGATCATTCGTTGTCAAATCTCCTGACAATTTTCTCCATGTATCACCTCTATCCTCCGAAACGTGCAAAAACTGACTGCCGATGTACAATCGATCCGGATGATTGGGGCTTAAGGCTAAAGCGCCATTCCAGTTGAAGCGTAATTTGGGATCATTAGGTCCGGAATAGGGCTTTACTACCTTAATGTCGCCGTATTTCATATTGTAACGCCATACTCCTTCGCCACTTTGCATCTCCGAATAAATGATAGGCCGTGTCTTATGCTTAAATACTCTAAAACCATCGCCATACCCTACTCCTGTCCATTTTCGTGCACTGACACCTCCATCTAGGGCCTCACTGGGCGCAAACCAAGAACCATTATCCTGCAAGCCGCCGTAGACATTAAAGGGCGTTGCATCATCTATGCTAATTTGATAAAACTGACCAACCGGGATATTATCAACAAAATCATAACTGCCTCCTTTGTTTAAAGACCGATAAACACCTCCATCTGTTCCTATATAAATCATATCCGGATACTTTGGATTAAAGACAATATCATGCAGATCGGAATGAAATCCTCCCATAGGCTTGAACGTCGCACCGCCATCTCGACTAATCGCTCCCATTAATCCGGCCTTGATGACAACATCCGGATCTATGGGATCTACTGCAATTCGCGCAAAGTAAAAAGGACGTACCGTTAGCGCAAAATCTCCATTCATAAAGCGCCAATGCTCCCCAGCATCATCTGAGCGATACATGCCGGCTCTTTTCTTTGCTTCCACCACGGCATACAATCTGTCCGGTTGAGAAGGAGCATAAGCTATGGCTATTCGTCCAAGATCCCCTTTCGGAAATCCATTTTGAATCTTCTTCCAGTGTTGCCCTCCATCGATTGTCTTATAAAGTGCACTACTTTCTCCCCCTGAGACAAAGGACCAAGGCTGCCTTCTAAACTCCCAAAAGGATGCATACATGATGTTTTCATCCCTCGGGTCTACGATCAAATCAGAACATCCTGTCCGCTCATTAATAAAAAGTATTTTTTTCCAGCTCTTTCCCCCATTTATCGTCTTATATACTCCACGTTCCTTACTGTCTCCCCACAATGCACCTAATACACCTACGAACAAAACATTTGGATCTTTCCTAGAAATATGAATACTACTTATCCGCTCTGTATTCTCCAAACCCATATTTTTCCATTTCACTCCTCCATCTTCCGACTTAAAAATCCCACAACCTACGGAAGTGCTATTGCGTGTCCAAGTCTCACCTGTCCCTACCCAAACCACTCCATCAGGATTGATCGGATCAATGGCGATAGTCCCTATCGATTGACAATACTCGTCAAACACGGGGGAAAAGTTTAATCCGGCATCGGAACTCTTCCAAACACCCCCGCCGGCAGTTCCGACAAATACAATATTGGACTTGTTGGGGTGCAATTCAATGTCTGTAATTCGGCCACTGGTTATAGCTGGTCCTATGTGTCGTCCCTGTATCGCATCCAATTGGATGGGTTTGTATTCTTGAGCATATACATTGAAAATAAGAAAAATCAGACAAGAAGAGAATATAAGCTTATTCATAAGTATTATTTTTGTAAAAATAAAATAACATAAAAATATGTAGGAACAGAATAAAATATTGATATTCTCAATATTTCGAGAATAAAATAATTAATGCATTGCTAACCCATGCTATGGATCCGCCCCTAACACAATGTCCCCTCCTTTTTCCATCATAAGGTTTTAAAGGGGGAACCTTTCCCCTGATGTATTATTTACTACTTCCCTGCACCTTGCATTTTAACGGGCTTTTCCTCAGGGGATTTGGCATCCTCCTCAGGAAACTTTAATACGGAAGTATCAAATTCCGGATTGATCTCAAATTTATTCATCACCATGGATTGAACTACATTGCCGTTCATCTTACTAGTCATCTCATAAGGCATAAAGAGGTCTCCCGCTTCCTGGTAATTGCCAAAATATGTCTCCGCTTTTTGTCCCGCCATAGGCCCTACGGGAATCGAGGACTCTTTCATGATCGGCACATAATTCTCCTTATCAAAGTAGTAATATTCCACCGAAGGAATCATCTTTCCATCAATCTTAATAGAGTCTTTTTCCAATTTAACTCTATAGGTCGGTGTACCGTCGATTTCTTTCTCGCCATCAAGACTAACAAGATATCCTTTTTCCTTATAGTCCAGGAAAGGCGAGGGAACATCTTTCACTTGCTTTTTGAGATTCTCCACCATTTCATTATCCTTTTTCTCCGCTTTCATTGTCATGAAATTAACCCCCCAAGCAACTTTTCCATCAAAAGCTAAAAAGATCATTTTTTTGCCTTGAAAATCCGCCTCTTGAAGCATTTCTCCATTCGTAGATTGATATCCCTCAAAAGGAATTTCCATTCCCTGCATCTTCATGACACCAATCGATTTTACTCCTTTTACTTTTTTCCAATTATCCTTTCCACCGGTATTCTCAAAGTAGTGATTCAGAATCTCATCTACATTTTGCCCAAAAGCTCCTATCCCGGCAAATAGTAACAGGACCAATAATACATTTTTCATTTTATTTATTTTATATGAAATAATATCACAAGTATACAATAGAAATCTAACTTCCTATAAAAAAATCAGATAAACGGTACCAAATAATGGACAAACTACAACATTTAAGCCATTTCGTTCTACTCTCCGCTTAAATACTTAACGAAGGGGTATCACAAAATGTTACAGTATCATTCTTAATGCATGCGCCGTCTCGAGCTTTGAGATTATAAGTTATGGGGATCGTGAACCAGAATAGATAGTATATACGATCGACAATCTGGTATATACTTGCCATAGTAGATTAACAGCTGTGGAGTTAATAAAAGTTCGTTCTTCTACTGCGGCGCATTTTGACTTCAAAAGCAAACATTTCCCCTCGTCGCCATAGCCCGCCGCTATGCCTCCTTGGCGAAATACCTGCTTTTTTTGCCAAAATGCCCCTCGCTACGAATTCTAATGCAAGTTTTGGGTTAAACCCAAAACCTGCATTAGACCATTAATTGAACCACATATATTTACGGATGATGTACATTTTAAACCATTGTTTACAAGTTAATTTCGAGTGTGCTTT
>JALSTN010000144.1 GCA_026983735.1 Saprospiraceae bacterium
TGTTTTATTTAAAGAAAGCATCGGAAGAACCGATCTGCCGGGAGGAAATTATGATACCTTACTCCAAAGCATTCGCTCCCAACTTCTGGTCTTAGAAGATGATTGGAAAGTATACCCCGGACATGGACCCATGACCACTATTGGATTTGAACGAACGCATAATCCATTTTTAGTAAATCTATAGACTTGTATAAACCTATTCATTTGTATCATATCAAAGAAATATTCTACAGCATCCAGGGAGAGGGACATCACGCAGGCAAACCCGCCGTTTTCTGTCGATTTTCAGGATGCAACTTATGGTCCGGAAGAGAAGAAGATCGCTCAAAGGCTATTTGTGATTTTTGCGACACTGAGTTTGTCGGAATAGACGGCACCCTTGGTGGAAAATACAATGCACAATCGCTCACTTCTGCCATTCTATCCTTGTGGCCAAACCCGACTCATTCCCGCCCTTATGTGGTCTTAACAGGTGGGGAGCCTATGCTTCAGGTAGATCAACTCCTCCTCGATGAACTCCATGCCTCAGGGATCTATGTCTCTATAGAAACCAATGGAACACTCCCTGTTCTCCCTTCTATTGACTGGATAACCCTTAGCCCAAAATCGAAAGCAAAATGGGTACAGAAAGAAGGTGATGAACTCAAACTCGTCTATCCTCAGATGGACATGGAACCGGAGTTCTATTACAAGAATAGCAAGTGCGACCATTTCATACTCCAACCCATGGACGGTTATAACTATACAGAAAACCTACGTAAAACATTGGAATACTGTCTAAGTCATCCACATTGGAAAATAGGACTCCAGCTCCATAAAATTCTCCAGCTTCCCTAACTGAGATATTTACTAATAAAAATATACTCTTTAGTCCCTTTAATCCAATATCTACCTCTTAGAATTAGAGTGTAGATGCTTATTTCATATACAAATAATAAAAATATATAACATTATTGATGCTTAATAAATTTTAAATATTAAATTTGCGCCATAAAAGCGTGTGTAACACATCTATTAACCACTGTCAAACAGGAAAACAATACTTAATAATAACCAAATATTATCCTATATGAAATACCTCAATCCTATTTCTACACTGCTGACTTTGTTGTTTGTAGGAGTTTTTGCCTGGAATGGGATGGCTCAATTCTCCGAAGAAACCCTGTTTATGGTCAATAACAAACCAGTGACAGTCGGGGAATTCGACTATATCTACCAAAAAAATAACAGCAAAGATGCCTATAAGGATAAAAAATCCGTTAGAGATTATTTGGATTTATACATCAAGTTTAAACTCAAAGTCGAAGAGGCCAAAAGAGAAAAAATTGATACCATCAAACAACTTCAAAGTGATCTCAGGATGTATCGTCAAGACTTGGCTAAATCCTACCTAACAGATAAAGAAGTGATGAATAGATTGGTGGAAGAACTCTATAACAGAAAAAAATCAGATGTCGATGTTTCTCATATTCTCATTGCTGCCGGTCCTAAGGCTGCGCCTTCAGATACGATGAGAGCCTATCTTCAGGCCAAAAGTATCCAACAAATGCTGGAGCACGGACAAGAGTTCGCTAGCCTGGCTCGCAAGTTTTCTTCCGATAAAAATACCGCTAAAAAGGGAGGTCACGTCGGGTTTGTAACCGCTAAATTGCCGGATGGATTTTACCATTTGGAAACTGCCATTTACAATACAAAACCCGGCAATATCGCTGGACCTATCCGAACTCGTGTCGGCTACCACATCATCAAAGTTCATAAAATTAGACCTGCAAGGGGCATGGTAAAAGCCGCTCATATTCTCATACGTAAAGCGCACAAAGGGCAACCCGATAATAAAGCCAAAGCAAAAATTGAGGATATTTATAAAAAATTAAAAGAAGGAGCTACTTTTGAAGAATTGGCCAATACCTATTCAGAAGATAAAACTTCTAATCGCAAAGGAGGTGAAATCGGATGGTTTGGCATTAATAAGTTTGAAGATGCCTTTGAAGAGGCTGCGTTTTCTCTTCCTAAGAATGGGGCGTATTCCAAACCCATCGAAACTTCCATAGGATGGCACATTATCAAGCGATTGGACAAAAGAGATATCGGGAAACTAACCAAATCTCTCCACAGCAAATTAGAGAGAAAAATCAGAGAAGATTCCAGATTTGAAATTGCTCAAAATGCTCTTATTGACAAAATCAAGTCAGAAAGTGGATTCAAACGCAATGATGCGGGATTGGATAAACTGGCACAGCAACTCGATAAATCCCTCTTTTCATACAAATGGAAAGCCCCACGAGTCACTATGCAAGAAACATTAATTTCACTGGGCGGTAAAGACTACAAAGCTAAGGATCTGCTGAATTACTTCAAACGCAATTCAGCTGTGAGATTGAGTATGGATGAAAATACTTCGGTAAAGGAAGGGTTGAACAAATTGGTGGATGCTTTCATAAAAGAAAAAGCCATCAAATATGAAGAGCGTCACCTCGAAGAAAAATACCCCGAGTTTAAAGCACTCATGAGAGAGTACCAGGAAGGCATCCTCCTTTTTGAGGCTTCGCTGCGCAATGTTTGGAATAAAGCCTCTGAAGATACCTCCGGACTTAGAGCCTTTCACAATGCCCATCGTATGGATTATATGCATCCCGAAAAAGCAATGCTGGCTACCGTTTCCCTCTCTGATATATCTGAGAAATATGCTAAAAAACTCTACAAAAGAGCGATGAAAAAGGGCCTTGAAAATGCCCTCAATAAATACCGTAAAAAATTTGGCAACCTCGATAGAACGAACAAAGGAATGACTAGGGAAGATCTAAAGAAAAAGTATCCTTCCCTTGATTTTAAAAAGAATCATGCGACGGACCTCCATTATGATAGTGCCGTGAGAAAAGCTTCCTTTAGCATCATAACCGGGATTACGCCCGCTCATCCCAAATCACTGAATGAAGCGAGGGGATACATCCTTTCCGATTATCAAGTCGAATTGGATAAAGAATGGGTTAAAACCCTTAGAAAAAGATATCCCGTCAAAATTAATGAAGAGGTGTTTGAACAACTTGTCCAACAACATGGCGTCAAATAAATCCCTTCCCTAAATCGAAAAAAAGGCATTTGATCTTCTTCAAGTGCCTTTTTTTTGCCCTTATTGCCTTGAGATAGGATATCCGCTACACCCAAATGTAGTGTCCGCTATCCATGCGTAATTATATTCGCTTCCGATTGAAATCCAATGCCCCGTTCTCACTTTGTACAGATGAAGTCTTTCCAGATCGAGCAGTACTAGCCCTGCTCCTACCCAACTCCAAAAAAGTAATGCAAAAAGACATTTTTAAATGATTCCTGCCGATTTATCCCACTAGAACAAAGCCCAATCCGATATTGGCTATTCATTAACACTTTATTTATAGTAAATTCCAGTGAAAAGCCCTTATCTTTGCTATCCACTTTAGCCTTTTTAATCCCTATTGATCAATAGTACAAATACCAACATATGACTTTAATGACGATGACCCTTTATATCGCCTTTGCAGCAGCACTATTCACGGCAGTAATTACCTATTTAAAACACAGGGAAAACGATATATTTATCACCTACGTTCAATCTTTTGTCGGAGTGCTTTTTATCTTTTCAGGGTATGTTAAAGTTGTGGATCCACTCGGAACTTCCTACAAGATGGAAGAGTATTTTCAAGAATTTTATACTACCTTCTCCGAATCAGGTCTCTCCTTTATTTCCGGTATTTTCCCTATATTAGAACACTACGCCCTAGCCTTTTCCATTTTTATTATCCTCTTCGAATTAATTCTTGGCATCGTATTGTTAATCGGATATAAGCGCAGAGTTTCAGCCTGGGCTCTCTTGCTAATATCCTTACTTTTCACCGCACTTACAGGCTTTACATACCTGACAGGATATGTGCCGGATGGAGCCAATTTTTTTGACTTTAGTCAGTGGGGGCCACATGACCCCAACAACATGAAAGTTACAGATTGTGGTTGTTTTGGTGATTTTATAAAGATTGATGCCTTTACTACCTTTCTAAAAAGTGCTTTTCTACTCTTACCCTCTGTATTCTTAATCATTAGATGGAAAAAGATGCACCAACTCTTTTCGCCGGGCATACGAGCCCTCCTTGCCGGTGTTTCCATCGTAGGCTTTTTTATCTATGCTCTGAGCAATTTTGTCTGGAATCTCCCCGATATCGACTTCAGACCCTTTGCTGTAGGAACAGATCTTAGACATAAGAGACAGGCCGAACTTGATGCTATGTCCAACGTCAAAATTCTCTCTTGGAAACTCCAAAATAAAAACAATGGCAAAATCGTCCATCTATCCAATAAGGACTATATGCAATCCTACGCCCAATACCCCAAGAAGGAATGGAAAGTATTGGATCAAATCCAATCCGAACCCGAAGTGGCTAAAACCAAAGCAAGTGACTTCGAAGTAACCGACACCGAAGGCAATGACAAAAGCGATGAAATACTCGATCACCCTGGTTATAGTATCTGGATCATCGCTTACAAACTATTCGGAGACTTACAACAAGTGGAAGAAACTTATCGGGATACCATTTTCTCTTCGGATACCATCCGACTCTCTGAAGATAGTATGGTCGTCAAAAAAGTTATTCAAAAAATTATCCCAAACAAACGCAAGGTAGAAAAATACACCTGGGCCCCGGATTATGTCCACTTATTCACAGACAAGATCAATCCGCTAATCGAACCGGCCCTCAAAAAAGGGTTTAAGGTATTTGCTGTAATTGGTGGTGCCAGTTCAGACCAATTGGAGAGCTTTGGCAATGCCATCGGTGCTACCTATCCACTTTACCAGGCAGATGATATCCTGCTCAAAACTATCGTCCGATCTAACCCGGGAGTATTGCTGATGAAAGACGGAAAAATACTCGACAAATGGCACATCAAACAATTGCCTGCTTTCGAGGAGCTTCAAAAAGAATATCTCCGATAATCCGTGCAAAAATACATTGACCGCCACGTCCTTTACAAGGGGCTTATCCCTGCCCCGCCTCGAAGGAGTACCGATATCACAATCGTAATCCCTTCTTACGACGAACCCGGATTACTCAACACGATTCAATCCCTTTACCATTGCGATCGAAGGGATCTAGACATCGAAGTAATTGTCGTCGTCAATCACCCTGTCTCTGCTCCTGAATCCGTAAAGCACACCAATCAAACAACAATAGAATCCCTTACTCGATGGAGTTCAATCTACGGACAGGAGGACTTTCCCATTTATCCGATTCGATTATTCGACGTACCGCACAAAAAAAGAGGCGTCGGTTTTGCAAGAAAAATAGGAATGGATGAAGCCTTGGTCCGGTATGAAATGGTTGGCAATAATCAGGGTATTATTGCTGCATTTGATGCAGATGCACACTGTGCGCCTAATTACTTACAGGCGATTGCAAAGGCGTTTCAACTTCGACCCGAGATAGATGCACTTTCCATTTATTTCGAACATCCCATGTCCGGAGATAAGTACCCGGAAACCGTCTATCAAGCGATATACCAATACGAATTGCATTTGAGATATTATGTACAAGCGGTTCGCTGGACAGGACATCCACAAGGATGGCATACCGTCGGCTCCAGCATGGCGGTGAGAGCACAAGCCTATGCACAAATGGGCGGAATGAATAGAAGACAGGCAGGGGAAGATTTTTACTTCCTACACAAGTACAGCGCAGTTGGCAGGTTGGGATTGCTGGCAGATACCGTGGTATATCCTTCCCCTCGAGTGTCTGATAAAGTACCTTTTGGTACCGGACGCGCCATCGGTAATATACTTCGCACGGGCACCCCTTTAGACACCTATCACCCCGACGCCTTTCTCGAGTTTAAACAGTGGTTAGGGCAAATTCACTATTATTTCGACCAACCTGAAACAGTCAGGACTTCCCCACCCATTAAATCCTTTTTGCAAATCGAATCCTTCGATACTAAGTTAGAAAAATTACTCCAAAATACAGCATCCAAATCTACATTCATACGCCGTTTTTATCAAGTTTTTGATGCTTTTTTTGTTATGAAATGGTTGCACTATTACCGAGACCATTACCAGAGTAATATCCCTGTCACACAGGCAGCGACCAAGCTATTGGAATGGAAATCCATCTCCTGTTCACCGACTCAACTTCTCGAGACTTATCGCGCATTAGACCGAGAAGAATACAGATAAATAGCCCGACCACAAAAGTCCAAAAAATACTCTATCAATAATCGTCCCCCGAGAAAAATCTCGATTCTAATTTGACCCAAGTGAGGAATAATATCTTCACTAAACATATTGTCACATTCCAATAGAATGGCGTGAATAACCTATTTGACCTCAGTTTGGGGTAATATGCTATTACTATTGCCGTAGGATTACATCTTGAGCCCAAATTCTCTTGCTAAAAATTTAACTTAACACAAATTGATAACCTCTTAGGGGGCTCCTTGCCTCTTACAAACTGTAGAAGAATTTAAATTAGATCTATTGGCCAATCCATCATTTACCTAGAGCGCACTTTCTCCCATTCCCATGCCGTTCGCATAATCTCTCGGATATCCCTCAAAGGAACCCAACCCAAACGATCCCTGGCTTTGGATGCATCGGCAAAAATAGCTACCACATCTCCAGGACGCCGGGGGCCCATCTTATAATTGAGTTTTTGTCCGGATACTCGCTCAAAGGCCTGAATAGCTTCCAAAACGGTTACCCCTTGTTCGACACCGAGATTAAATACATCCCAACTGCCTGAAGGGACGTGCTCTAATGCGTATTCCAATGCCAAGGTATGTGCTCTGGCCAAATCCGAAACATGGATATAATCCCTTACACAAGTGCCATCCCGCGTGGGATAATCCGAACCAAATACCGCCATCTCTTTCCTCTTGCCTATGGCCGTCTCTGTGATGACAGGTACAAGATTGAGTGCGGCATTGCGCGGATCCTCTCCTATCTTGCCCGATTCATGCGCTCCGGCCGGATTGAAATACCTCAGTAATACTGACCCAATTCCGGCATCCATCAAACTACTGAGAATAATATCTTCTCCCATTTGCTTCGTCAATCCATAAGGAGAAGCTGCGGGCAATATAGGCGTATCTTCTGTAACAGGCAGCTCCTTCGGATTGCCATAAACCGTACAAGAAGACGAATAAATCATATGAGAAATAGCATAGCGCTTGCACATTTCGAGTACATGGATTAATCCCACAAGATTATTCTTAAAGTACTTCAAAGGCTGTTCTACACTTTCTCCGACCGCCTTGAATGCCGCAAAGTGAATGACCGCATCTATCTTTCCTTCCGATTGAATTACCGCTTCCAAAGCTTCCAAATCACATATGTCCACTTCATAATTATTCGCCTCCTTCCCAGTAATAGCTGTTATGTTTTCCAATACTTCCGGAGAGGAATTAGAATAATCATCCGTAGAAAAAACCGTATGTCCTCCTTCGAGCAGATCTACATATGTATGACTACCGATGTATCCCGTCCCCCCCGTCAACCAAACCTTAGCCATTTTCCTTCTTGCTTTTTATAAGTACAACCGTTTCGAGCCTGCCCGCACGATTCATCCCAAATATAAGACTATCCTTTGTGAGCTTCTTTATTTTGACATATTTTCGGGCCTGTCCGTTTTCCGTAGTGTATAATCGATCTCCATCTACACGAAATACTCCGATTTCCTTTTGGGTACCGTAATCCACTTGATAGCCCCCATCTTTATCAAAGGTGAAGTCCATCTTACCGGAAATCCGAGCTCCGGTTTGGTCGATCGTCCATTCGTGGGTTTTCCATTGGCCCAGTATCTCTTCCGGTGGATCGGACATGCCACCACAAGCCCACAATAAACTTACTAAAATGAATAGAAACACACTTCTTTTTATCATATATAGAGACTTTATACTATTAGATCGCGTTCAAAGATACAGAAAATAATTTATTCACTATCCTGATCTTCCACCTCCTTTACTCCTTGAATAAATCGATGCAATGCCGGATTGGTATTGTTGCGGTTCCAGACGATTTTTAAAGCTGTGCGCTGTGGAATAGTCTTCAGTTCAATAAATTTAATCCGCAGTCGATACCCTTGGGTTAGTGAAGTCGGTACGATGGAAATACCAAAACCATGTTCGACCAATCTGTATATAGAACTAGCATTGACGGTCAAATGAGAAATTTTAGGACGAAAGCTACTCAAATCAAAGATCTGCATTACCTTTTCATAATACGACTCACTATACGAAGGATCAAACAATATCCAAGACTCCTCCTTCAACTGTTCCAAGTCTACAAATGTATTGCTATCCATCTTATGATCTTGTGGTAGGACTAGAGAGAACGTCTCTTCCTCAGCTCTGTGCATCATCAATCCCAATGGCACTCGCTCCATACGAACAAATCCGATGTCTATCTCCTGATTGATCAGGGCTTTTATTTGTAGCTGATTATCCAACTCTTGTAGGTTGATCTGTATATCGGGAGAATCCCGTTCAAATCCGACCAATAAATCCGGAATCAAAGACTGCATGGCAGAGCCGACATACCCTATCCGCAAATGCCCCCTTATCCCAGCATGTATAAATTGGGTTTGAGAGAAAATATCTTCGAGTTGCCTAAAGTGAAAATTCATTTGCTCCTTGAGGTATTGCCCAGCGTGGGTCAATGCCACCTTCCTGCTATGCCGCTCGAATAAGATGACCCCCAGTTCTTCTTCCAATTGTTTTATTTGACGACTCAGCCCGGGTTGGGATACGTAAAGAGAAGCAGCAGCTTTTCTAAAGTGCAACAACTCCGCTACCCGAGTAAAATACTGCAGCTGTCTATAGCTTATTTGATGCTTCATAGTTATCAATATAGTATGAAAAAGATATTATTTCGCATCAAAAGTAAGTGTATCTTTGCTCTAATCCAAATCATCTATAACCTCATCTTCAAAATGTGCGAAAAAAAATGTTTTGAGTACGGCAGCGAATCCTTAACCGTAGAGACCGTATGGGATATCGCGAAAGGTAATACCCGAGGCATCCTTACCCAAGATACTATTGCAGCAATCGATGAATGCAGGAGAAAACTTGAAATTATGGCCGGTTCTGACCGAGCAGTATATGGAGTTAATACGGGCTTCGGGCCCCTCTGCGATGTCCGTATATCTGTCGAACAAACCCATCAACTTCAGGAAAATCTCTTATTGACGCATGCCGTCGGGGTAGGAGAACCCATCGACCCACTCCTATCTAAGATAATGATGATCTGCAAGGTGCATGCACTTTGCAAAGGATATTCCGGTATCCGTTTGGAAGTTATTCATCGTATTTTGTATTTTATCGAACACGATCTACTTCCCGTCGTCCCTAAACAAGGTTCTGTAGGGGCATCCGGGGATTTAGCTCCGCTATCGCACCTTTTTTTGCCTTTGATCGGGGAGGGTTATTTTTGGGTAGATGGGGAGCGGGTTCCAGCTAGGGAGATCCTAATTATACACCGCTTGAAGCCGTTAAAACTCCAGGCTAAAGAAGGATTGGCCCTTATCAATGGCACTCAATTTATCCTCGCTCATGCTATCCTCGGTGTCCGTAAAATGAATTATCTGCTCGACTTGGCGGATCTCGCCGGAGCTATGAGTATCGAAGGGTACCAAGGAAGTAGTTCACCTTTTAGAGAAATACTCCATCAAATCCGTCCTTTTCCCGGCAATATCGAAGTGGCTGCTCATATGCGCTCGCTATTAGAGGGATCAGAGAACAATGCTTCACATGCGAGTTGCTCAAGGGTTCAAGATCCCTATTCTATGCGTTGTATACCTCAGGTACACGGCGCTTCGAGAACGGCATGTCATCATTTGCAAGAACTCGTTCATATCGAACTGAATTCCGTAACGGATAACCCCATCGTACTCTCGGATACAGAGGCCATTTCAGGAGGCAATTTTCATGGCCAACCCCTTGCTATGGCATTGGATTACGCTTCTGTTGCCGCTTCGGAATTGGGCAATATATCAGACAGGAGGTGCTACTTGTTGCTTGAAGGAAAATTTGGTTTGCCCCGCTTACTTACAGATAAGGGCGGTCTCAACTCGGGGTTTATGATCCCTCAATACACTACAGCCGCTCTCGCCTCAGAAAATAAGTCCCTTTGTTTCCCCGCTTCTGCCGACAGTATCCCCACTTCGCTCGGTCAGGAAGACCACGTCTCAATGGGAAGTATATCCGGACGAAAATTCGTCAGAATATTACAGAATATCGAGCATATTCTCGCTATCGAATTGATGTACGCAGCCCAAGCCCTTGAGTTTAGACGACCTTTGAAGAGTTCAGAGATTATTGAAAAGGCCTTTAATCTAATAAGGTCCAAAGTACCTAAACTCTCCTCCGACCGGCTTCTTATCACGGATATGGAAGCGATTCTCGAAATGGTACGAAATCGTCTCTTTACCGTGCGTTGACCGATCCTATCACCGGACGGTCAAAAGGACTCCGGACGATAACAAAAAACGATACTTTGCCATTTCATACCAAAAAAACTTTCGCTTATGACCTTTCAAGAAATCATACTTCAAGGAATTCCTGAAAAGATGCCTCCGCCATATTCCTACCTAAAGGATGTAAATCGGGCACCAAAGAGAAAAGATATATTGACACCTTCGGAAAAAATTCTAGCCGTACGCAATGCCTTGAGATATTTTCCCAAGGCATGGCATCGTATACTTGCCGAAGAGTTCGCTCATGAACTCGAAGAAACGGGTAGAATCTATATGTACCGCTTCAAGCCGCATTACGATATGTATGCCCGTCCCATAGAGGAATACCCTGCTCGTACCCTTCAAGCTGCGGCCATCATGGGAATGATTCAAAACAACCTCAATCCTGCAGTCGCACAACATCCCGAAGAACTCATTACTTACGGGGGCAATGGGGCTGTCTTTCAAAACTGGGCCCAATACCTGCTCACCATGCGATATTTAGCTGAGATGACAGAGGAGCAGACCTTACATATGTATTCAGGGCATCCTATGGGTTTATTTCCTTCCTCTAAAGGTGCCCCCCGTGTCGTCATTACCAATGGTATGATGATCCCCAATCACTCTAAACCGGATGATTGGGAGCGTTACAACGCCTTGGGTGTCACTCAATACGGACAAATGACTGCCGGATCATATATGTATATCGGGCCGCAGGGAATCGTTCACGGCACCACCATCACCGTCATGAACGCCTTCCGAAAAATACTTAAACATGGGGAAAGTCCGGCTGGAAAAATATTTCTAACTTCCGGATTGGGTGGAATGAGCGGTGCTCAGCCCAAAGCTGGCAATATTGCCGGTTGTATTACAGTGTGTGCAGAGGTCAATCCCAAAGCTGCTCGTAAACGCCATCAACAAGGCTGGGTAGACGTCCTTGTCGAGGATATGGACACCTTGATTCACACAGTCCGTAAAGCAGTAAGTGATCAAGCCGTAGTCTCAATCGCTTACATCGGCAATGTAGTAGAAGTATGGGAGCGTTTTGACCAAGAGGATATCTTTGTTCATGTAGGATCTGATCAAACCTCCTTGCATATCCCTTGGACGGGTGGATACTACCCAGTAGGAGTTGGTTTCGAGGTAGCCAATCAGATGATAAAAGACCATCCTGAAAAGTTTAAAACCCTTGTTCAGGCCTCCCTACGACGTCAGATCGATGCGATTAACAGACATGCAGCAAAGGGAACCTACTTTTTTGATTATGGCAATGCATTCTTGTTAGAATCCTCTCGCGCCGGTGCAGATGTTATGGCACCCAATGGCGTAGATTTTAAGTACCATTCCTACGTACAGGACATCATGGGGCCTATGTGTTTTGATTATGGGTTTGGACCTTTTAGGTGGGTTTGTACTTCGAGTAAACCCGAGGATTTGGACTATACCGACCAACTTGCCCTGAAGGAGTTAAATGCAATTCTCCCTACCGCACCAAAGGAAATTCAAAACCAACTTCTAGACAATATCCAATGGATTCGCAATGCGAAGAAGAACCGATTGGTCGTGGGCTCACAAGCCAGGATTCTTTATGCCGATGCCGAAGGCCGAATCCGCATCGCTAAGGCATTTAACAACGCCATTGCCCAAGGGAAAATAGGACCTGTCGTCCTAGGACGAGATCATCATGATGTCAGTGGAACAGACTCCCCCTATCGGGAGACCTCCAATATCTACGATGGCAGCATGTTTACCGCTGATATGGCTATCCAAAATGTGATCGGTGACAGCTTCCGGGGCGCTACTTGGGTCTCTATCCACAATGGGGGTGGAGTCGGCTGGGGAGAAGTAATCAACGGGGGTTTTGGTCTGCTACTGGATGGTAGTCCGGAAGCGGAAAAGCGACTCAAAGCTATGCTCTTTTACGACGTCAATAATGGTATTGCACGACGTTCCTGGGCTCGTAATAAAGGCGCTATCTTTGCCGCCCAACGCGAGATGGATCGTACCCCGGGACTGCGGATAACACTTCCTAATATTGTTGACGATGAGGTCTTGAAAAATGTCTTTTGAAATAAATCTCAAAGCGTTTTTGACAGTGGTTATTATAAGGCTCGAAAGCGTATGTAACGAACATAAATCATAATTAACATAAATTTTTTAATCGAAAAATACATATTGAAGATGATCCATCTCGTTAAAAAAGCAGTTTACATTGCAAATGATTAGCCAGCTCAAAATAGCCCAGGATTCATCCAATACAAAATATTAACCTCATGAAAACGCTGTTTAAAAATATCAAACAACTCGTCCAAATTAGAACTATGGACGATTCGTTTGTCACTGGAAAAGAAATGGGCACTCTTCCCTGTTTAAACGACGCTTTTCTACTTTTAGAAGGGGAAAAAATCCTTGATTTTGGCCCCATGGTGGCCTGCCCGAAAGGTGCATTTGATACGATTATCGATGCCACCGGAAGACTCGTTCTCCCCTCTTGGTGCGACTCCCACACCCACCTGGTATTCGCAGGAGATAGAGAAGGAGAATTTGTCGATAAAATTAAAGGATTATCCTATGAAGAAATTGCCCGGAGAGGTGGTGGAATACTCAATTCTGCTAAGGTCTTAGAGCAAACTTCTGAAGAGCAACTCTTCAATCAAAGTAAACTCAGACTGGAAGAAGTAATAGGAATGGGCACCGGCGCTATAGAAATCAAATCGGGTTATGGTCTCTCCTTAGATAATGAATTGAAGATGCTACGCGTTATCCGTCGCTTGAAGGAAACGCAGAGTATACCCATCCGCTCGACTTTTCTCTGCGCGCACGCTATTCCTGCTGCTTATAAAAATAACCCCAAATCGTTTGTGGACCAAGTAGTGGAAACTTGGATTCCGGCGGTAGCAAAATCTCATCTTGCCGACTACATCGATGTGTTTTGTGAAAAAGGATATTTCACCCCGGAAGATACAGAACGTATCCTCACCGCAGGACAACAATACAGCCTTACCCCTAAAATACACGTCAACCAATTCCATGCCATTGGAGGTGTAGAAGTCGGGGTGCGCCACGCTGCTCTCTCTGTCGACCATCTCGAAATTCTCCATGCGGAAGATATAGAAGCACTCCGAGGAAGTAAAACTATGCCCGTTGCCCTGCCCGGTTGTTCCTACTTTCTGGGAATCCCCTACACTCCGGCTCGATCTCTTTTGGAGGCAGGACTCCCCCTAGCCTTAGCATCTGATTATAATCCAGGGTCTACCCCTTCGGGCAATATGAATTTTGTAGTCGCTACCGCCTGTATAAAAATGAAAATGACCCCGGAAGAAGCCATCAATGCCGCCACCATCAATGGAGCTTATGCCATGGGGTTAGCGGACAAAGTCGGGAGCATCACAAAAGGCAAGCTCGCCAACCTAATCCTCACCAAACCGGTTTCTTCTTATGTCTCCCTTCCCTATTCCTTTTCAACCGATAAAATCGAACGTGTATATCTAAAGGGTAGACAGGTTAAAAAGTGTACAGAAGAATAAGACA
>JALSTN010000145.1 GCA_026983735.1 Saprospiraceae bacterium
TTTTCATTCTGTATATTTGAATGATATTTAAAGTTATTATTTAATTTCCACGGGTGAGTGGCAGCCATGAACTTAGATGTCGTTTATTAGGTATAAAATTCATGTTCGTTTCATACTATAAACTATTGAGATATCATTATAGTCATTAGGAATTCGAATAATAAAATTTTCATTGGATGAAATACAACAATAACAGGTTGAAACGAATAATATATAGGTCTTTGGTCAGGGGGCTGTCTCTAGGTATGACCGTTTTACTTCTATTCGCTTCGGGTTCTCTCTTCGGTCAATATTTTGGACGCAATAAACCTCGGTACAAAGCCTTTGATTTTAAAGTATTGCACACACCGCACTTTGATATTTACCATTACTTGAGGGACAAAGATGTACATAAGGAAGTGGCAGATTGGACAGAACATTGGCACACTATGCACAGTATTGTCTGGAAAGATACCCTTGTGCATAATCCCTTTGTGCTATATTCCGATCATGGGGACTTCCAACAAACAAATGTTATCGGGGGAAGAATTAGTACGGGCACGGGAGGGGTAACTGAAGCGTTGAAGAACAGAATGGTTTTACCCTTGACCTTCACCAAAGCTCAGACGCATCATGTGATCGGGCATGAAATGGTTCATGCCTTTCAGTATAATGCCATCCTCCATGGCGATTCTACCTCTCTTCAATCGTTACAAAACCTACCTCTTTTTATGGTAGAGGGTTTGGCAGAATATCTTTCGATTGGCAAGCAGGATGCGCATACGGCTATCTGGATGCGGGATGCTATCCTCAATGATAATATTCCCTCTTTGAATGATTTATATAAACCGAAATACTTTCCTTACAGATGGGGTCAGGTCTTTTGGACGTTTATGACCGGTATGTTTGGAGATGATGTTATCGAACCCTTCTTTATGAGCACCGCCAAATATGGGTTTGATCAAGCGATTGATTCTATCTGTCATGTTGATCCGGATACGCTTTCCAATATATGGGTGCGCACTTTAAAAAAGTATTATGCTCCCTATGTCGGTGATGGTAGAGAAAGACCGATAGGTAAGCGCATCCTAGATGATAAAAATGCAGGATATCTCAATATTGCCCCGTCTCTAAGCCCCAATGGGAAGTATTTGATTTTTGTGAGTGAGAAAGACTTGTTTACCACTGACCTCTATTTGGCTAATGCACGAACAGGTAAAATTATTCGTAAGATTACCAGTAGCACCAAAGGAGGTCATTTTGATGCGCTTAGCTACATCGAGTCCAATGGTACTTGGTCTCCCAATAGTAAAGAGTTTGCCTACGTCGCCTATCGAAGAGGACACAATGTACTTATTATAAAACAGGTAAAGAATGGAAAAACCAAGGCTGTATTCAATTTGCCGGGTGTCCCGGCTTTCTCAAACCCCACTTGGTTAGCAGATGGCAAAACCATTGTCGTCTCCGGATTGGTAGAGGGTAGAACAGACCTTTATGCATTTGATATTAAAAAGAAAAGAGTTACACGATTGACGGATACCCCTTATTCGGAGATTTTACCCAATAGCTCTCCGGATGGAAAGTATATCGTCTTTTCAACAGATGAAAACAGCGTAAGGGCCCTAAGAAGTGATGGTAAATGGAAATTTAATATTGCAACCCTTCGACTGGCGGATGGAGCCGTTACTCCCATTAATGTCTTTAAGGAGGCAAATAACTTAAACCCCGTTTACGACCACGAAGGCAATATCCTGTTTTTATCCGATAGGGATGGATATAGAAATCTCTATAAATACACTCCTACTACCAGGGATCTGATTCAGTTGACTGATTTTTTAACCGGAATAACAGGAATTACACCCTATTCTCCTGCGATTACAGCTTCTAAGCGGAGAGACCGAGTTCTTTACACGCATTTCTATGACGGAAAATACATCATTTACAAGAGTAGACAAAAAGATTTACTCCATAAACCGGTGGATCCAGAGGATGTGAACCAAAAACCCGCTATACTCCCTTTTCCCAATCCCAAAAGGAGCTTTGTAACCCAAAACCTAAGAAATATTGAAAAACTTCCCCCGCTGGATACTACGCTTCTGACAGAGACAAAATATAGACCGCGTTTACAGTTGGATTACGTTTCTGCTGCTGCGGTTAGTGGTATAGGATTAGGGTATGGAAGTACCGTTCCTGTCGCTGGTGGTGGGCTTTTTCTTCTGTTTGGGGATCAACTCGGAGACCATAAGATAATTTCGAACCTTGGGCTCAATGGTGAAATATACGATATCAATGGCAATATCACCTATTTGAATCTCAAACATCGATTCGGATGGGGAATTGGCCTCTCACATTATCCCTATAGGACCGGATTTTTAGAAGCGGGATATAAAGAACGAGTAGACAACTTCGGCCAAAGGATTCCTACTTATGAAGAGGAACTGAATATCATTCGTATCTTTAGTGACAACCTCAATGTAATCGGACAATATCCCTTTTCCGTCAATCACAGGGTTGAAGCCAATGTGGGTTACACTTATCGCTATTTTAGATGGGACACCATAAATAACATTTATTCACAAGATGGACTTCAGTATTTTGGTCAGGAAAGAGGGAAGAAAAAAGTACCATCTGATGAATTGGTGTTGGGTAATTTTGTGATTCGCAAAGAGGGCTATGCCAATGCCGGAATGGCCTTTGTAGGGGACGACTCCTATTTTGGTATGGCTTCTCCCATGGCCGGTTATCGTTACAGAGTGGGTTTTTCTAAGTATTTTGGAGGACTGGACTACAATACCGGCATTCTTGATTTTAGAAAATACTATTGGAGGAAGCCCATCTCTTTGGCATTTAGGTTTATGCATTATGCCATTTTCGGTAAGGATGAAAGGAGATTTTACCCGATATTTCTAGGGCAGATGGGGTTAGTTCGGGGACTTCCCTTTAACCGGCTCGAAGATATACAGCAAAGGTATGATTTGACTCCTGAAAACTTAAGTGGATCCAAATTGTTTTTGTCGGGATTAGAACTTCGGTTCCCCTTTACAGGGATAGAGCGTCTGGCTTTAATATCCTCTCGTTATTTCTTTAGTGAGATTGCTTTGTTTGTGGATGGGGGGATTGCGTTTTATAGTTACAAGGATATTTTAGATGCAGGATCCTTTCCTCAGTATGCCCCAAAACCCGTATTTACAACAGGGGTTTCGACACGGATTAACCTCTTTGGAAGTATCATTTTAGAGCCATATGTCTCTTGGGTTATCCACAAGAATTCAACGGCCTATTTTGGCCTCAACTTTATTCCGGGGTGGTAGGATTCACACCGTACATGGAGCGGCACCTTCCGGAAAGAATTCCTACCTTTGCGCCCACCAAACCCATTATTCCATGATGCAGATATACAAAGACTTTCATTTTGATGCTGCTCACAGCTTACCCAATGTGCCGGACAACCATAAGTGCAAGCGCGTACATGGGCATACCTATCGGGTGAAGATTGTTCTTCAGGGTGATGTGGATCCACACTATGGCTGGATTGAAGATTTTGGCAGTATTAAGAAAGTCTGTAAACCGATTATTGATCGCTTGGATCATTACTACCTCAATGAAATACCGGGATTGGAAAACCCTACGGCAGAGGTAATCGCGATGTGGTTGTGGGATAAAATAAAACCACACCTGCCGGCCCTATATGAGATTCATCTGATGGAAACCCCTTCTTCAGGATGTGTCTACCGGGGAAAGTGATTTGTGTTTTTGCAAAAAATGAGATATCCTTCTTCTTTTGTGTTCCTTTCAGTCTGTATTGGTTGAACCAGGTCGTTTAAATAATGACAATATTACACCTTCAATTTCTGAAAACCCTATCGGAGAATCCCCTTTACCCGAGCATATTTTGGAGGCATACCGGATTGAGAAAAGGGCCTAATTTTATTCGTGTTGAAGGGCAAATTCTTTGTTGGTAAAAGGGAGACATTCGACTATTTCATACATTCTAACGCTAAGGGAAAGGAAGACCAAAAATAGCTCAAAACCCCGTTTAAACTGCGGAAGTCACAATTTGAAACCTACAGGAGTACAGTTGCAGATAATCGATCTTCCAACATCAAAAAAGGACTTTCAGCTAGCAGAATTCATCATATTCTAGAAACTAATCTAACATTATAGTGTTTATTATTCTAATTGTGCTTATCTTTACGCAGTAAAGTAACAATTCGTGTTATGAAAAAACAAATTGACAAATCGGCACTTTCTCAAATGGTAGTGGAGTTTTTTGACAATGGGTTGAATCAAGATCAACAACCTATCTTGCTAAAACACCTAAAAGAGTCTTCAGACCTTAGAAAAGTTTTTGAAAGAGAAGGTAACGCGAGAGATTGGATGAGAGCTCGTCTCAAGGTATCTCATCCGTCCAAATTATCTCCGGAGTCTATTAAGCGCAAACTGGGACTGAATTAGCTTTCTAAAGCGCACCCCATTGTATTATTCCATAATTACTATTTTAAAATTATAAGAGGTGTTTTTATTTACTCCTCAACAAAGTCTTGTTTCTTTGCGCTTTGTTTGACTAAATTTATTAATCCAAATGCTCCTAGAACAACTAGAAAAAATCTACGATCGATATAGATACATCGAAGAGCGGCTTTCTGACCCGGAGGTGATCGCAGATGTTAAGTCTTTTACCAAGACCCATAAGGAGTACAAAGGCTTGGAAGAAATTGTTCGAGCGTATAAAAACTACCAACAACTCCTTGGCAATATCGATACAGCGAAAGCTATGCTCAAGGAAGAAGATCCTGAAATGAAAGAAATGGCTCAACTGGAACTCGATGAGCTACTCCCGGCTAAGGAAGCTTTAGAAGAGGAAATTAAAGTACTCCTCATTCCTAAAGATCCGGATGACTCCAAGGATGTGATCTTTGAGATTCGAGCGGGCACAGGAGGCGATGAGGCAAGTATTTTTGCCGGAGATCTCTATCGTATGTATACCAAATACTTTGAGTCGAAAGGCTTCAAATACGAGACTATCCTGGCCAATGAAGGCACTGTCGGAGGCTTTAACAAAGTGGTACTAGAAGTCCGGGGAAATGATGTCTACGGTACGTTAAAGTTTGAGTCCGGTGCTCATCGGGTCCAAAGGGTTCCTAAAACAGAAACACAAGGAAGAGTTCATACTTCCGCTGCGACCGTTGTGGTCATGCCTAAGTTTGAAGAAGAAGATATCGATATACGCAAGGATGAACTTCGCGTGGATACTTATCGCGCCAGTGGTGCAGGTGGACAGCATGTCAACAAAACGGAATCTGCGGTGCGGATTACCCATCTTCCTACAGGAATAGTATCTGAAAGCCAGGATTCACGCTCCCAAATTAAAAATAGGGAGATCGCCATGCAACGCCTCTATCTAAAAATTAAAGAAGCACAGCGCCATAAAGAAATGTCCGAACAAGCAGCTCAACGTAAATCCCTGGTGGGAAGTGGCGATCGATCCGATAAAATCAGAACCTATAACTATCCCCAAAATCGAATGACTGACCATCGCATTAATCTCACCATGTATAGTCTTGATAAGATCGTAGATGGCGATATAGATGACATTATAAAAGCTTTGCAAGTCGCAGAAAATGCTGAAAAAATGAAAGAGGGAGCTGCTGCTCGATAATGAGGTAGTTCGCTCTGCTGCTCGATGCTCTATTCCTTGTCCCCGACAGTTCGTTTGATACTATAAAAATCAAACCTCTATCCCAAATACCCTTTTTATCACCACCCCGATGCCAAAGGAAATAATGGCTACCGAAAGAGAAATGAATGCCATTTGGGTAAATCGCTTCCAAAATGAGATGTTCTTAGCCACGGAGATATAAAATGTATACAAAGCTATAATGCCGACCGTAGATATCAACATAAGCACCAAAGCGACATATGGGTCATCCTGCAGTAAATAGGGCAATACCAACAACGCCACCGTAGCGATATATGCCCCTCCGGTATAAATCGCAGCAGTCACCGGATTGACCTCTTTAATCTCCTCTTCCTCCATATTGGATAGATATCCAGAGGCCGCCATGGATAGCGAAGCGGCTACTCCCATAACTAATCCTGTCGTCCCTACAATCAGATTGTTGGCAAACGCAAACGTCAGCCCGGCCAAGGTTCCGGTAAATTCGACTAGGGCGTCATTCAATCCCAAAACCATAGCCCCTGCATAGATTAATCTATGGTCTTTGAGGATGCCGATCAACTTAGTTTCATGTTCCAATTCATCCTGCTCTAACTCCAAAGCAGCCGGGTATTCTTTGGATATTTCGCGATAGAATTGGGATGCATCGGCTTCACCTTTTTCCATTAGCCGCAGGGCAAAGGACAAGCCTAAAATACGACCTAACCACGTATAAAAGGATATCTTCCATTTCTTTGGAGAAAATTCTTTGCCGGTTATTTTCGCCCAAAAAGCATAATGACTTAGCTCTTCTTCCGCTATGGCCAGAAGTATCTTGCGATTCTCTTCGGTATGTGTATATCCAGCTAAATTGCGATAAATATGGTACTCGGTAATTTCATTTTGCTGTTGCTGCTCAATTCGTTTTTTATTCATCATTCTTCCGGTTTTATATCCCTATTAAAATGATTCCACCCTTGTGCTGTGATCGGCACTTCCTTCTTGCCTGTAGTCTTTAAATACACTCCGGAATCGGCCGGCAATACCTCTCCGATTACAGAGATATCCGGCATAAATTTGACTTTATCAAAATCCGATGGTGCCACGGTAAAGAGCAACTCATAGTCTTCCCCTCCACTTAGCGCGCAAGTAATCGGATTTATCTTAAAGTCAAAAGCCAGCAACTTCGCCTCTTCTTTAATCGGGACACTATCTTCTTCAATGACTGCACCGACGCGGGATTGTTTGCATATATGGAGCAAATCAGAGGCTAATCCATCGGATACGTCGATCAGTGAGGTAGGTTGGAACCCCACTTGTGCCCAGTGTTTAATCATATCGGTCCTTGCTTCGGGTTTGAGTTGACGTTGGATGAGGTATTGGTGTTTGCCGAGGTCGGGTTGGATATCCGGATTTTCCAGAAAGACTTCTTTCTCTCTTTCCAACAGTAAGAGACCGAGGTAGGCAGCTCCCAGATCTCCGGTCACACAAATGAGATCCCCCGGATGAGCCCCACTGCGATATACGATTTTGTCTTTCAGCTGTGTTCCCATGGCCGTAACACTAAGAACCAATCCTTTAACAGATGACGTCGTATCCCCTCCGACGAGATCTACGTGATAATAATCGATAGCGTGTCGCACACCTTCGTATAGTTCGTCCATCGCCTCAGCATAAAACTTGCTGGAAATAGCAGTCGACATCGTGAAGTGTTCGGGCAATGCATTCATAGCACAAATGTCTGAAAGACTCGCGATGACCGCCTTATATCCCACATGTCTTAACGGGGCATACATCAAATCAAAATGAATGCCTTCCAATAGCATATCCGTTGTCACCAGACTACAGATATTATCTTTTACCCGTAGCACAGCAGCGTCATCCCCTACGCCTTTTAGTGTCTTGGGAGAGTGAACAGGAAGATGTTCTGTCAGTCGTTCTATCAATCCAAATTCTCCGAGTTCGGGTATTGGGGTTCCTTTTTTTGTCATTTTTAGATGCTATATTTATGGTTTATCTATTGAAAATGCATTCCACTCCGGCCAATCCGGCAAAGGGGCTTCTATGGTTAACACAGTGCCCTTGACTGGATGCTGAAGCGTGATTTGTCTTGCATGAAGGTTTATTCCCGGCCTTCGATTGGTTCTTTTATCCCCGTATTTAACATCTCCTCTCACAGGGCATCCCATAGCAGCCATTTGGGCTCTAATCTGGTGAAAACGTCCCGTTTCCAGTCGCAGTTCCAAGGCATACAAATGCTCACTTTGATCCACCCAACGATAGCTCGTTACTACCTTTTTTCCTTGCCCTGCTTGTGTAGAAAGGATGGCTTTGCTTCCCGTTTTGTTTTTTTGTATGAAATGGTAAAGTGTGTCCTCTTTTTTAGGCGGCTGGAATCGGGTTAGCACCCAATATTTTTTGGCGACTTCTCTTTCTTGAAATGCCCGCGACAAGATTTTTGAAACCTCTTTTGTCCGCGCAAAAATTACTACTCCGGATACCGGTCGATCAAGGCGGTGTACGAGAAATAACGGACTTCCAAGCTGATTACTTGTGATTTCCAACAATGATATATCCTTGCTTTTGTCCGGCTGAACAGGTACCCCCGCAGGTTTATTTACCGCCAGCATTTGCTCATCTTCATATAGTATTTCTAAGTCTACCATTACGACTCTATATCTTCATAATCCGAAGGAGCTGCATCCTCATAATCCTTTAAAGAAGTAGAATCAGGCTCCTCTGAAGATTCAAATAATGACTTTACCGGTTTTCCGGTAAACATATTGTAAAGAACAGCCAATAGTACCAAAATAATGAGAAACTTCATATCTTTAAGTTATGTATTTATTCATAGGTCAAATGTACTCATTTTTATTTACTCCTTCTTTTCTCCCATGACTTCCCAAATGCCAAGTGACAGTAATGGATTAGAGCGAATGGGATTATCGCACCAAGGTGATACTTCCCGATCGTGTCAATACTTTTGAACTAAAGATATCTTTGTATTGGAAGGTATAGACATATACTCCTGCTGGGTAGGGCCGTTTTCCATCTGCACCATTCCAGGGCTCTTTCCCTCCTGAAGCACTATAAACCAGGTTGCCCCAACGGTCAAAAATCTCCATAGAAATAAAAGATGCATTGTGTAAAAACACTTCGAAAACATCATTTATCCCATCTCCGTTTGGTGTAAATACATTGGGGATATAGACGCGCACTTTGCAGGGTTTGACTTGTATCTCTATTGTATCTGAAGACTGACCACAACGATTGGTGGCTGTCATAGTATACATCCCTGCATTTCGAATCGTAATTTCCGGAGTAGTAGCACCGGTAGACCATTGATACGCTGTTCCGGGAGTGAATGCTACCCCTATGGATAGGCTATCTTCTTCACAAATCAATGTATCTCCAGGAAGTATTTTAACTTCCGGGGAGGTAATTTCATAGACCACAAAGGAATCCTTAACCAGACATCCGGCTGAATTTACCGCTTCCATGCTGTAGTGACCTGAACGGTCGAAAGTCCGAATGGGATTCGTACTCCCATTTTCCCATTGTATCTGTTTGAGCCCCATTGGCAAAGTAATGGTCGTATCTCCCCCTGGACATAAGAAGAGATCCGGTATATCGAAGTTGACCCATTCATCTGACACAAAAACAGTTTTTTGGGCTTCGTATAGACAACCGAAAAACTTGATGGTCTGTTTCATAAGATAGGTGCCGGCCATTTCATACCTAAAACATCCCGGATCCTTCACACGGCTCCAAATACTATCCTTTGGCCCTTCTACTTTCCATTCCCAAGTCTCGGCATTATCATTTCCCAAAGGAAAAACACGAACACAATCCCCAACACAAACCGTATCGCGATCTATATCAAAATCGGCAAATGGAACATCGGCTACCTCCAGACAGGTATCTCGAAATGTCGTAGATGCAGCCGATAGCGCAATGGTCAACGATCGCAATACCGATCCCGTAAACAGACTAAAATCTCGTCCCTTCAGCAGGGTCATATGAATGGGTTCCAAGTCAAAACAAAAATCCTGAATCCGGCATTTGGGTAATTTCTCGTCCGGATCATAACGACAAATAATGGGTGTTTTTGTTGTTTTATCAGCGGCTAGAGTGAAATACCTATTTCCCAAGATTAGGGATTTCGAAATCTGTCTCGTGTTGATTGTAAACGAGGAAAGAACTTGTAGTCCGGTATCCAGTCGAAGGATGTGTCTTAGCGTGTCTCCTTCGCCTTGTATGTCCAGATAGATGGATTGGGCATCGTAACCCAATTGAATTTCAGGGTTGGGAATGGGGTCTAAGGTCGTTATTTTTATGGCGCGTCGGACGGTCAACTGCCTGGGGTCCAGTATGGCCAATATAGGAGTAGTAGCATTGACTGTGACCCCGGCAACCAATAGGTTCCCATCCGGCAAGATTTTGACATTATCAATATCATAACCTGGAATATCTATGATTTGTGCCACCTCTTCTCTTTTCGTTGACCAGGATAATAAAGATGAAGTGTCGGTTTTGGGTTGGGCACAAATCCAAAAATCCTTGCCATTGCAATCCGCATTCATCTTGGTCCAATCCACATTTTTACGGTAAAAGGAATGAGAATATACCAGTTGCCCATCCTTATCGAGGACCGTGAGCAATAGGCGTTTCGTCGTGTTATTGACATGTATAATATCGACAACCAGTATTGTGTCCGTTTCATAAATAAACAGGTCTCTCTGTGGTAAATCCGGAGAATCTCCTGATTTTAATCGATAGGTCCACATCGGAGAAAAAGAACTCGTCCATCTGCTTACAAATGTCTCACCGCCCGGTCGACGCCCCAATACGGCAAAGGAGCCATCGGAAAGCCTTCGAACACGAAGCAGCCCTGTAGTATTACTCACCGGGATTGAAAATCGAATATTTCTTGCCGGTCCGGGTACAAAATCACTACCGAGGATAAAAAAATTATAGGACAACTTGCCCTCTTTAGCTTGAGACAGTACGAGTCGATCCCCAAACGCAGCTATCGAAGTACTCCATTTCCGAGGATTTTCCATGAGCATATAATCCAACTTCTGCGCATTTACAGTAGGGTAAACACTGTTCATTAGATAAATAACCAGTAGTATTATCCCCCGGTGAATTGAAAATATAATGTTTTGGCTACTTCTGTTCAATCTCCCTTATTATTAGTATGGTTATGTAACGTCATAAAGTATGAAATCGTTGCATAAAGGATGCCTCATCTATCCAAACTGTATAGGTATATGAGGCAAAGCTTCGTTTTAAACTTTACAAACCTACTGTTTGAATCCATGTTATACCATAGAAAGTGGATAAGATTCTGGGTTGCTCCCTGAGCTATTGAAGCTAAAAATCTAAGGTTTCTCTTCATGATTTATTCCACGAGTATAGGAGAGCCAATTTAAGCCAAAACGCTGTTTAAACAGCGGGACTCAGCTTTACTGAATCCCCGAAACCTCAATTTATCCTACAAGGGTTTTGTATAAATTCTGCCATTTATGGGCGGTGATTTTAGGATCGAATGGCTCCAAATGTAAGGTGCATTTATCTTGTTCCAATGCAGGGGGTTGTTCCAATGCCTTTTTTATATCTTCTACTTCAAAGGGATTGACCAAGTTGGCGCAGGGTCCGGCAGCTTCTCGGATGGAGGGAATATCCGAAGCGATGACAGGTGTTCCGCTGTATAAGGATTCGATAACAGGCAATCCGAAACCTTCAAATAAGGAGAGATATACCGATGCTATCGCATGTCTGTACCACCCGGGCAAAGCCGAGGTGCTAACATCGCTTAAAATAGCAGTGTACAGGCCAAGTTGATGGCGGTCGATTAACGATTTCATACTCTGCAAATACCGGTCAGAACCTCTACCTATAAATACGACAAAAGGTCGATTGTCTTTTGGGATAAGTGCTAAGGCTTCGAGCAACCGAATTTGATTTTTACGGGGAGAAAGCGTACCTACAGATAACAAATAGTCTTTTGGAACCTTATCCGGTCGATTCGGTCTTTCCGGTGTTTTTGTGCCTCTAAAGACAGGATGCACACTTTGATGAATGACTTTTATGCGTTCGGCGGGTAGGTTGTAGTAATAGATTAAATCTCGTTGGGTAGCGTGGCTGATGGCTACAATTTGCGTAGCCCGTTTGAGGGCCAGGGCTGTTTTGATGTCATATATCTGACGATCAAAGATCGGATAGTCTTCGGGGTGACGGCGGAATATTACATCATGAATCGTGACTACGGATGGAATTCCGGCATGCCGGATCAGGAGGGGAAGTTCATTACTCAACCCGTGATATATATCGACATTATTTTGCCGCAATGCCCGTTTAAACCCCAGAACTCGCCGAATATTGCCCATAGGATAAAGTGAGACTTGACGACAGTTCTGACAAGATTGTAGATCAAAATTGCTCTGCTTTTTGCCTGGATAAAATAAAGTAAAAGAATCGAGTTTGGAAGCATTAGAGGCTAAATCTCCCAATAGCGTTCTAGAGTAATTGCCGAGTCCAGAGGCATTGTTAAAATAGCGTTT
>JALSTN010000146.1 GCA_026983735.1 Saprospiraceae bacterium
TCACAAGCATATTTTCCTTTCATTGCCAATTTGGAGGATTGGGTACTTCCATGGTCAAAAGTATGTCCTTCTTCGACAAATTTGCCATTCTCAACCCGTTCTGCACCACAGTGTACGGCTTGGAGTGTTTTATTACTCTGCTTAGGGATACCTGAACGCAAGACCGATACACCCAAAAGGCATACTAAAAGTATTAACAGGATTGGTATCGACCAATCTCTACGTGATTCAACAACCTTGTTCTTCCCCTTTATTATCATAGTACCAAATCAGGTTGGTCAATGATGGAAATATGAACATTGGGGTCTTTTTCCTTCAAAACACGGGTTAAATCATTGAGTTGCTTTACTTCCGTCGCTTTAATCATAAGAGAAGCAAAAAGCCCATCAGTACCCTCATCCATCCTCTTGAGTTCGACATAGGGAAGGGATTGTTCTATAAGGGACGTAAGGGTGGATATATCAAAAACTTGTGATCTTACATTAAGGGACATGCGATCTTTGGCATGGGTGTGTTTTGATTTAAAAATACTATTTAGATAGATAAGTGGAAGAATAACTACTATGGCAAGAACTGCAAGTATCGGTTTATTAGCTCCGGCTACTAACCCAATACCTATTGCCAGAAAAAGATACACCAACTCTTCCGGTTCCTTAATCGCAGCCCTAAATCGGACTATAGATAGCGCTCCTACCAAACCTAAAGAAAGTGCTATGGAGGCCTGAACTACAGAGATGACCAACATCGTGGTCAAAGATAACGGGACAAATAAAGCCGCAAATTTCTCCCTGTTAGACACAGAATGGGCGTATCGTACATAAAAATACTTTAAAATAGTTGATAAAACGGCAGCAGTTAATAGCCCGACAATGAAATCAACTATATTAATCGTGTTAGTAAAGTCAGATAAATACTCTTCAAATTTTAACATACTTCCGTTTTGTTATAAATCATCAAAGATAGGTGATTTTAGGAACTTTGTGTTATGATTATCACTATATCAATGATTTTGCACCGTAATTTTTTCCTTAAATAAACCACAGAATACGAGAAATTACATCTTGGGTTTCTAATCTAATTCTTTACATCGTGGAAACTCTATGGCTAGTTATTAATAAATGAATTGAGTTGAACAAATGCACCTTGAAGGGTTCCCTTCTTTAGATTATGTGTAAATATCAATATCGAATCCGGATCTGTGTTGAATGGCTTTTCACGCTGTTCATTTTTACTAAAATCAAAGCTATTGTTTATTCCACTAATATAGAACTCCATTCCATCGGGAGCTTGATAATAATACCCTTTATCATATTGCCCCCCATCTCCCGTAATAATGATAACCTGAGTTCCATTTGCTTGAATTTGTTCAAGTCTAGGATAGAGGGTCTCTCTAAACTTAGCATGGTTACTACATAACAGATCCATCCAGGAACCCGAAGCATTGGCAGATGCTCTGGCCTCCATTAAAGGTGGATTTTGGATATCATCCCACAAGATAGAATGCATGAGAAGAACCAAATGTGTCGAAGGCTTCAAATGATCTAATGCATCGTATAAAAATTCTAACTGCCGCGCCTTATAATCACAACTATCATTAAAAAAAGAATGTTCCATCATGCTATTCATAACAATGACTGTCAAACTATCTGAATAATCTGAAGAATAGAGTTTTCGATGTGTTTTATCTGTTATGAAATGTAGGTTTCCATTTCTAAAATCATGATTTCCTACACTCCAATGTGTGTTTGGACTTCCCAAATCAAATAAATCGTCTAAATAATCCAATGTGCTCTTCTTTATCGTAGTCGCAGAACACAAGTCTCCACCTAACCAAATCTGATCAAACTGCTTAAAGTCTATTTTTTCAATGCGAGGATCTACACGATTACCAGATTTAGCATTCCAATCGTAGATATGACCGAGAAATATATATTGCTTCACATTTTTAGGTGAATTCCTGAGGTGTTTGGGATAACAACTATATATCAAACTCATCAAAAGGAGTAAGACTAACGTTTTACCTGGATGGATTGGGAGCCATTTCATACATTGTTTTTAATTGGTCGGGTAATATATGTTGGATAGGTAATAGACATTAAAAAAACAAAGGTAAAAAAGTTTATTTAGCTTCTAAAATAAGAAGCGCATATTATTATCTTTCGACATTTGCGAAAAACGCACTTCCCCGATTTTACTCCTGAACCGGTCAAATAACACCTTCTGCGTTCCCTCGTTCTCAATGAGAAAAAAATCTGATCCATAAAGCACCTTTTCTTCTGGAATCCATCCATTATCCAATCCCTGTAACAGCAATTCCGTCGCACTATTATCATACATGGTATAGCTAAAGTCCGAGTAGACATTTCGATAGGTATTCAGAAATGAAAGAATCGTGTTGATCCATCTTCCTTCTCGCGTACCATTGGAGCCCTTTCCATATTCTTCCCATGCTTTTGCTCCACCAAAATGAGCGAGGTTGAGCTTGAGGCTCGGAAAACGTTTCAAAACAGGTATCCATTTGGAGGGAGCATTAAAATAGTGCTTATAAGAATACCGCGAAGGGAGTTTTACCCTCCTTTTAAAGGAAGTTCCATTTCTGTCTATCCCCTCGATATCTAAAGCTCTTTTTCGTAAATTGACCAGTGCACTACTACAATGAGTTGTAATAGGTATTTGTTTGTCTTCACACAATTCATAGATATCCATCAGGTTAGGATGAGAGGGTAAATATCCGAGAGATGGATATAGCTTTACTCCATGAAAAACCCTATTTTCCCTTGCAAATACTTGCTTGAAATGCTCGATAAAATCCGGTTGATTGGGATCGACCGCAAGAAAAGGCAGAAGGGTCCCGGGATGTGAAACCATAAGACTTTCCAGAACATTTATCTGTTGGTCCAGGGTATGCCTATTCAATCGTCCTAAGCTGCGCATGTCCATCATCAATACCACCAAGATCGCTTCATATCCGGAATATGCGCGCGTCAATTTGTCCCTTAGTTGCTCGGGAGTAG
>JALSTN010000147.1 GCA_026983735.1 Saprospiraceae bacterium
TTTTTCATGATGCTTGTCTTGAAACAGTCTTTACATAGGTCATCGCCCTTGTTTCAACTTCTTCCCAAGCCTCAACCCGAACACTATAGTCAAAACCCTTGACTATTTGAACGAGTGCTTTTTAGGCTTCAAAAGTACGTATTTATTTTGAAATGATTTAAAACTTTGGATAAAAGTAATCTTTTAGTCTTTATCCACGCCATCTGTCCGAAGAGTTTTACATAGGCCATGACATTCTAGTTTTACAGGAAATAACGAGTGGAAATGTTCTATAAAAAAAGTGGTAAAATTAAAAATTGATATACCTTGCGACATTCTTAAAATATAATAGAACTTAGGGTACCATAAAAACTAACATGCATGAAATATCTACTCTACTTTACGCTTCTGTTCTCCAATGCAGTACTTTACGCCGGGAGTTATTGGCAACAGGAAGTAAATTATAAAATCAGGGTGACGTTGGACGACGTTAAACATGAACTGTTAGGAGATGAAGACCTCACCTACACCAATCATTCACCTGACGATCTGAGTTTCATATATTTTAATTTGTGGGCCAACGCCTTCAGCAATAAAAACTCTGCATTCGGCAAGCAAAAATTGAGAACATTCAATAAAAAATTCTATTTCGCTCCTAAAAAGGACATGGGGGGATATATAGACATATCATTTGAAACCAATGGTCAATTGCTCACCATTTCATACCTAGATAAGGCGCATGAAATGGCCAAAGTATCCCTCCCTAGAGTGTTAAAACAGGGCGAATCCATACACATCAAAATACATTACAGGTTAAAAATTCCATATACCTTTTCTCGTTTGGGGCACGTCAAACAGTCTTATCAAATGTCTCAGTGGTACCCCAAACCGGCAGTATATGATACACTGGGATGGCATCCTATGCCCTATTTGGATCTGGGAGAATTTTACAGTGAATTCGGACATTTTGATGTTGAGATTACCTTGCCATCGAACTATGTTGTTGGAGCTACAGGTACCTTGAAAACCGAACGTGAAAAAGCATTTGTCGATCAAAAAATCAGTGAAACAAAGACTTTTTTAGCTCAATTAGCTAGTGATTCGACAAAACATTCAAAAAAAGACGCTATTCCACCGAGTAATTTGGAGATGAAAACCCTTAAGTATGTGGCAGATGCTGTGCATGATTTCGCATGGTTTGCAGACAAGAGGTTTTTGATCGTAAGGGAGGAAGCACGGCTACCATCGGGAAAGGTCGTTCCTACCTTTGGATATTTTTTACCTCATGCTGCCGGACTTTGGAGTCATTCGGCGGAATATGTTAAAGATGCTATAGAATTTTTCTCGGAAAAAATAGGGGAATATCCCTGGCCTCATGCTTCTGCAGTATTGGGACCTCTGTCTGCGGGGGGAGGTATGGAATATCCTATGATCACCATTATCGCGCCAACGACTTCCGCTAAAAATTTAGACTTGGTCATCAATCACGAGGTTGGGCACAATTGGTATTATGGAATTTTGGCGAGCAATGAACGTGACCATGCTTGGATGGATGAAGGAATGAATAGCTATATGGACGCTAGATATGCCCTAAAAAAATACGGGAATTCTGATATGGAAATACTTCCTTCTTTTGTTACTAAATCTACAGACCTCCCACCGAACTACCTAATGATGCTCGCCAAAGTATCTACTCATACAGACCAGCCGGGAGATCTTCCTTCAGATGACTATCTGATGACCAATTATCAGTTTAACGCCTATACCAACCCTCAAATGTACTTTTCATATTTAGAAAAGTATGTCGGAACGGAAAAGATGGATAGAGCTGTGCAACACTATTTTGACCATTGGAAGTTTAGACACCCTTATCCGAAAGATGTCCAACAGGCATATGAAGCGTCGTTGGGTAAAAACCTTGATTGGTTATTCGAAGGACTTTTGGGCCATGGGACTGCTCCAGACAAACCAAAACATATGGATTACGCCCTTGTCAAATGGGTAGATAAGAGTTCCAATACCGTTAGAGTAAAAAATAAAGGAGTGATCTCCGCTCCGGTATTACTCCAAGGTATCCACTCCGGGAAAGTAGTAAAAGAGAAGTGGTTTGAAGGGTTTGAGGGTAAACGTGACTTGAGCTTAGGTGCAGGAAATTACGAACAGATTGCAATAGACTATGAACATATCACACCCGATGCCAACCCGGAGAATCAATGCATTCGCAAAAAAGGATGGGCCAAGTATAAACCCTTAAAAATCTCTCCAATCGGAATTGGGATTAATCATTCGAGACAGCTCAACTCCTATATTATTCCGACAGTAGGATTTAATGCTCATGATGGCTTTATGGCCGGGGTGCTCTATCATAACATCACCCTTCCCGCAAGAGCTTTCCAATACTATCTGTTACCTATGTATGGATTCAGATCTAAAAAATTGGCAGGTATGGCTGATTTCAAATACAATTATTATCCTGCTGGAACAGCTTTGCGACGTATTCAGATCGGCGTATTTGGAAGAAAGTTTACCCAAACTTCTAAGGGAAGCAAAAACAACGTAGACCACCCTACCGGCAAGATATCTCCTTATGTACGTCTAAGGTTCAAGCAACCGATGAAATCCCTTACGCTACACGATCTATCAATAGGAGCTGATTTCTATTTGCCCAATGATATCACATATACGGATGAAGAGGGAAAGGTCATCCCTAATAAGAGAAAAGAACGATTTCGCATATCCTATCATATGTCCAACAACCATCCCGTCTTTCCTAAGCAACTTGAGGTAAATCTTTATCGTGCACGTTACTCTGATGACTCAGAAACAGGTCTATCAGCTCTCTTTCATGGAAAATGGTATTATACCGCGAAAAAAAATATGGAATATCGCCTTTTTCAAGGGGTTTTCTTGCAAAAGAAGAATGCAGGAATCAAAGGCCAATACTATCTGAGTTATGTTAATGAAGCTGACAATGCTTTTTTAGATGATTACTACTTGGGCAGAAATCCATGGAGTAAATTTTATAGCCATC
>JALSTN010000148.1 GCA_026983735.1 Saprospiraceae bacterium
TTTTAAATTGTTGTTGACCAATTGGTTTCGCTTGTGCTTCATTGATCGCTCCTCTTCTGTAAGATCGAAAGGCACGATATCCAATAATAGAACTTCAAAGCCGGCATTGGCCATGTGACAAGCCAATCCTGATCCCATAACGCCGGAACCTAAAACTGCTACCTTTTGTATGCGTCTAGAGTATTGTGATTTCATTAATTTTGTTTTAAGAGTAAAAAAAGTGAAGGGACTCGTCATATCTTGCTTTACTGGACGGTACCTCTACCATTTCATACCTAGATATTTGTGGTGTTAGTATGAAAACAACATGAATTTTATTAAACATAAATTTCACACAGAGTTTTGTTTAAAAAAATCATGTGAGAGCGAAGCGGTTACATAGCTGCAGAAATTTTATAATACATTTATTATCAATTTATTAAAAAATTTTAAAGATATGAAATGGCAAAATATGGAGTTTGTTATTCATTCTCACAAGCAGTTTCGCCCGTTTTACCACACATCGGACATTCGCCAATTTCATTTCTGAGGTGTGGGTTATTGGAAGCACAAGTGCCACTAAATTCTTTACCGGTAAAAATATGCTTGATATTGAGTAGACCAAACGCGAGCACAAAGACTATAAAAATGATGAGTAGGGTATAGAGAAATTCTTGCATGGTAAGTTTGCATTTGACCGAAAGAAAGCAAGATTTGTTCGCTTGTCATCCGGAATAAGTGATCGGATTGAATACATTATCTATAGAACGATTAGCTTTGTGGTTAGTTTTATAAAAACCCAAAAATATTTTAAATGAGTCACGATAGAGACCAATCAAAAAAATTAAAGGCCTTTGAACGTCTATTGAATGTTATGGATGATTTGAGAAAAGGTTGTCCTTGGGATCGCAAGCAGACTTGGGGGACTTTACGGATTTTGACTATAGAGGAGATGTACGAACTGGTGGATGTCTTACTAGAGGAAGACGCAGAAGGGGTTAAAGAAGAGCTTGGAGACCTCATGATGCATATGGTTTTTTATGCATTGATAGGGGAAGAAAAGTATGGATTTGATATGGCAGACGTACTCGATGGTGTATGTGACAAGTTAGTAGAACGACATCCTCATATCTATGGGGCGGTAAAGGTGGATACGCCTGAGGAAGTAAAACAAAACTGGGAACAAATAAAGTTGAGTACAGGAAAAAAATCACTTTTAGAGGGGGTGCCTAAGTCATTGCCAGCTATAGTGAAAGCCTATCGACTGCAGGAGAAAACTGCTCAGGTGGGTTTCGAATGGAATAGTCTCGGTCAAGTCTGGGATAAAGTAGAGGAGGAGCTGGGAGAACTTCAAAATGAAGTCCGAATGAATGGAAGCCAGCAAAGGAAAGAGGAAGAATTTGGGGACGTACTCTTTGCATTGGTGAATTATGGACGCTTTATGGGGATTGATCCCGAAGCTGCACTTGAAAAAGTAAATAATCGTTTCAAAGAGCGTTTTGAATATATCGAACGCAATGCACCTAAACCGCTGAGGGAAATGACCTTGGAAGAGATGGATGCACTTTGGAATGAAGCCAAGAAAGAGTTTAAGGGAGAGGCCCCATCTAAATAATGATTATGTGTTCTTTGTACACTTTTATCAATCTCTCAGTGCGCAATTATAAAATGTCAAAACACGGCCAATAGTATAGAGTTGTTTAAAATAGCCAGTTTATCATTTATTGAAAGCTGAAGTGTCCTCTAAAATCAGGACGGTAAGAATTTTCAGGTTTGTTAAAAGAAGGAATGGGTGCAATATTGCCAACATTTTTTCTTCATAGACTAAATTGAGATTGAGCTAAGTTTATGTACATTCATATGTTATTGAGCCCCTTCTTTTAACTGCATCCCGGCAAGTGAAAGCCTATCCCAAAATTCTTGAAAAATAGGTTTTATGGAGTCCATGTATCCTGCTAAGACGGCCGGGATTTTTTCTAGGGTAGGGTAGGTGACAGAGTCTGAGAATTTTTCCGGGCTAAGAAGGCTAAAATCCTTAAGAATCCAAAGCGCAGTGCTAAATACTACAGTATTTAATAAGAAAAAAAGCAATCCACCTCCCATTTTGTTCATAAAGTCTAGGTGGACTTCTTTTAGTCCTCGCTCTAAGTTGCGTCCTACCCATTTTATTCCGGCCATAATTAGCATAAAACTAATTAGAAATCCTACGATCATATAGATGCGTGGGTCAATATTCGGAAGCATTCCCTCCAATAGATCGATAAGCCACGGAGAAAATTTAGCTGCGCCGAGGAGGGCTACAACGATCGCAATAATATTGAGTAGCGCACCTACAAGCCCTTTGCGGTACCCGGCAAAGAAACCCGTTGTGGCGACTACTAGGAAAAGGATATCAATGAACATGCGTTAGGATTAAATTAGTTGAAGGAATGGACCCGAAAAAATATAGAGTTCCGGCAATCCAAAATCATTTTTTTTGCAAAGATAACAACATATTATAAAAAGATTCTATCTTTGCGACTTCCATGTGCATTTCCTAGTTTTAATTTGGGTAGTATTTATATGCCAAATGTTGTGCTGTAATGAGTTATAGTGCTATATTTGCATTTTTTACTGTCCAAGTTGTTTGTATTTTAGTTTCAATCATTCAAAAAATAATTAACGAGTTATGAGTGTATTTCGTTTAGGTTCTCTATTGGTTATAATGATGGTGTTAGTATCTACTGCCCGGGCACAAAAGACATTTGTAGGGGTAGAATACAGAGGAGAAGCGCCCACTGAATTGGTTCAAAAATTTGATAAGTTTGAATTGTACAGGTTTGATTTTAAGGAGTTGAATAGATATGTTCATCGCGATAAATTCGACTATAATATTAGAATAAAAGCCGGGGGTCATGACTGGGCTATGTCTCTTTTTCCCAATGATATCCGAGCCAATGGGGCTAAGATGCGTGTTATGACACAGGATGGAATAGTTGAAAGAGATAAATTACCCAATAGTAATTACATAGGTAATATCAAAGGGACAGCACAGAAAGTTGCATTTAGCATTACGGATGGCTTTTTTATAGGAAGTATACATTCGAAAGAAGGGGAACTGTTCATCGAAGCAGTGAAGAATTTGATCGATGGCGTGCCCGATGATATGTATATCGTTTACAATACAAGAGAGGTAAAGCCTGTACCCGGGATTACTTGCGGAGCCGAGGCTGGAAAGCACCTTAAGAAAGATATATTAAAAAAAGCTAGAAAGGTAGAGCAACGCGCTGCTTGTTATGAAATGGAAGTAGCTTATGCCGCAGATTGGGACTACAATCAAGCACATGGTGGTGTGAATGGAGCGGTAGGCTATATGAGCTCCATCGTCAACCTGATGGCAGCCAATTGGGATGATGAATTTGATGATGAAATACAAGTCTTGGACGGACCATCCTTTGTGTCAGATTGTGCGAGTTGTGATCCTTGGTCAAATACTACAAGTGCGGGTGCCCTGCTGGCTGAATTTGCCAACTGGGGGCAGGGGGGCGGCTTTAACGGCCCCTATGCTACAGCTACTTTATGGGTAACAAGGGATATTTCGGGCAGTGTAGTAGGTATCGCTTATCTAAGTAGCATGTGTCATGGTTATAATGTATGTGAAGACTTTACTTCAGCGACCAATACATTGAGGCAGCTACAATGTCATGAGATTGGTCATAACTATGGTTGTGAGCATACCTCCAACGGAATTATGGCTCCGGTGGTAAATGGCTCTTCGTTTTGGCATCCCGCATCTGTAGCTACCGTCAATAACAATACACCATGGTCTTGCATGGGGGCTTGTCTCAATGGTTCCAGTCCCATTGCGGACTTTGGCGCCTTTCCGTCTATCGGATGTGCGCCCTTAGATGTGGATTTCTTGGATTATTCTGAGAATGCTACATCATGGAACTGGGAGTTTGAAGCGGGGATTCCGGCCTCAAGTACGGATCAAAATCCTACCGTAAGATACCTGAATAAAGGAATATATGGTGTTACGCTCACCGTAACCAATAATTATGGAACAGATGTCAAAGAGATCCCGTCCTTAATAGTGGTAAGAGACATCCCGGAAGTATCGTTTGCGATGGAAAATGCTTTTGGGTCCAATGAAGTGCACTTCTTCGACCAAACAGATGACCCTGAATACTGGGAATGGGATTTTGATGATGGGGAGTTCTCAGATGAACAAAATCCGGTTCATGTCTATGAGGAGGATGGACTCTATGAAGTCACTTTGACCGTAACTAATGCGTGTGGTACCGCTACTTATACCGACTATATCGAGATTATTACACCCGTCAAAGCCGCATTTTCAGCTGATACAACACATGAGTGTGGATCATTTTGTTCTAACTTTAGTGTGGTTAAAAACAATAATGTAGATGAGTATCTATGGTCTTTCCCCGGGGGAACTCCTTCTACTTCTACAGATCGTACTCCCAGAGTATGTTACTCAAAACCAGGTTCATATAAAGTGTTTTTGAAAGTTAAAAATCAGAGGTATCAGGATACGCTCACCATTAATAACTATATAAGAGTTGATTCAAATTCTGTTGCCGAATACCGGGATACGGTTGATGTAGTGGATAGCCTGCGTTTATATTTCCATGATCAAAGTCTTTATGCTGACAGTGTGACTTGGGACTTTGGCGATACGCTTTACGTCGATGATACTTTGGTGATTAGAAAATTGGATAATACGGATTCTGTTATTGCTGTCCTAGACTCCTTTGCACAAGTTACTTTGTCTGCTGAATATCGATTGGACAGCGTAGATGTACATTTTTTGAAGGATAGTATTTATGATGTACAACTTATAACCCATGGATTTTGCTCAGACGATACAATCACTCAATCTGTCGTAGCCGGCAAAGTCCCAGTTGCGGGTATTCAAACGCCTATGACGAGTTGTTTAGGCGAAGAATTGATAATACTGGATGGTTCTACGCCTAATACTACGCGTTGGAAATGGAGTATTACCCAGGGGCAATCCATCGAATCATTTACGACCCGTGATGTTGCATGGACACCTATGGAAACCGGCACTTATTCCGTTCAATTGATTGCAGAAAATGGCGTTGGTAATGATACCACGAATCTTGAGATATTGGTTATAGACCAACCCACAGCCGATTTTTCATTTAGTGCACAAGGAGTTGAAGTTACTTATGCTTCAATGGCCACAAATGCAATAAATCACTTTTGGGATTTCGGTGATGGAGTAACTTCTACAGAGGAGTCTCCTACACATAACTACACGAAAGCAGGGGTGTACCAAGTACAGTATGTTACACAAAATGATTGTGGCGCAGATACAATCATGAAGACTGTAGATTTGACTACTTTAAAAGCAATTTCTGCTGTTGATATCCTGGAGGGCTGTTCTCCATTATCGGTTCATTTGTTAAGTCAGTCTACTGGTGCAACTTCTGTAGAGTGGATCTTGGAAGGCAGCAATACCCCTACATCAACCGATGCTGAGCTAGACGTAATGTATATGCAAAGTGGAGTGTATGAGATTATTCTAGTCGCTCATAAGGGAGCTCTGACCGATACTTCCAGAGGGGTCTTTATAACGGTAGATGACAAGCCCGAGCCCGGATTTAACTTTGCCGTTTCGGACTTGGATGTGACGTTTACAAATACATCTAAAGGAAGTCGTTTAGAATATGAATGGGATTTTGGAGATGGTATGAAAAGTACAGATAAAGATCCGATTCATTCCTACGTAAGTCCCGGCAAATACACGGTATCCCTTAAAGCCTCTAATCTCTGTGGAGCATATACCTGGGTTAATGAGGTGAAGATAAGTGGGACGAACTCACGCGATATCTCTAGAGATCAAGCGATCATAAACCTTTCGCCTAACCCTGCACATCATTCTTTTGAAATGACACTTCAGCGTTTGAAAGGGCAAAAAGGCCAATTGCGTATCTACGACTTAAGTAATAAAGAGATCGTTAATAAAAAACTCTTCATAGATTCTGACAAGCTAGTTATAAAAGTTCCCTGTCAAAATTGGCCGACAGGTTTATACCTTGTTACATTTAGTGTGAATGAGCAGATTTTTGTTGAAAAATTAGTTGTCCGATAAGTAAAATGACCATTAAAATACAGACCAAAGGCCGACGGGTGGATATCCGGCGGCCTTTGTGGTTTTAGATATCCTTCTTTCTAATATTGGTAAAAAGAGGGGCAGGAAACCTTCAAAATAATGATTTAGTTTAATAGATTTGAAACATTTCTACTACTCATGTCATTATCTAAATGAATCTAGGTGTTAATGAATGTTCACTCAATCGTGTATAACTCCCTACAAAAGGATATTGGTTGGTTTCTGGTTCTAATCTCTCTTGTATTGGTGAATTACCAAGGGAAGGGACAGTGCCGTATTGATACCAATGTTTTTATAAATAAGACAGATACCATTGACCTTGTCCTTCCGGTAAAAGGTGTGCTCAATAACAATTTAGGTGATAGTAATCAGGGGTTATGTCGAGTGGATATCTCATTTGAGCATCAGTATGTGGGGGATTTGTTGATATGGTTGCGATCTCCCTCAGGGCAAGAGATTCAGCTCATCGGAGACCAAGTGATGTCCGGATTTACGAATTTTCAAAAATGGGATGTTTCCTTCATTCCCAGTAATCAAACTGCGCAGCCCGATCCGGGCTTTAGTGCTCAATGGTCTAATAATCAAACCTGGGGCGTCGGTGGTGCGGGAAGTTATACCGGTAGCTACTATCCCTTTAAGGGAACATTAGAAATGTTTGATAATGGACCGGTTAATGGAGATTGGGTGTTGCACATTGAAGACAGAATACGCTTTTATACGGGCAGGGTAACTGGAATTAAATTGGTGTTCTGCGATGATATTGGGACGGAGTGTAATCCTTGCCAGCCCAATGAGATTACAATTTTACAGGGGGACATCAATACCTGCCAAGGAGCACAAGAGTTGTTATTTGCCCCTCAAGTAAAGGTTAAGGGAATTTCAGCAGATAGCCTAGCTTATAGAGATACATTAGTTCTTTTAAAAGGGACAAAGATTCTCCAATATGGTAAGGTCTTTGATCTGCGATCTGCCGGTCCCGGGCAGTATACCATTTGTGGGTTAAGCGTATATGAATCCTCGCTTAATAAACTACCCACTCCCGGTAGTGACTGGTTGAGATGGAAGAAGAAATACGAACAGGATTCAATTGGAGCATGTGTCGGAGTAAGCAGGAATTGTTTTGATATTGAGGTATATGAAGTGCCGGATACCACTTACGTTAAAGATTGGTTTTGTGTAGGAGCATCGTATCAATGGGGGGATACAACCTTGACAGATGAAGGGAAATATACGCACGTTTTTCATACGGTTTCCGGAGGATGTGATAGTGTTGTGGTCCTAGAACTTGCTACCATTGATAGAATGGGGGAGAAGGTTAAACCAGATACTTTATCCTGTGAAATGGACACCGTAATTCTACAGGTTAAACATGTCGCGGTGACCAATGATGCCTATTTTGAATGGACAACAGATACAGGACATATTAGGCGCGTTATCTCGGATACAGCCATCGTAGTAGATTTGCCAGGAACATATTGGTTCGTCATTCGCACAGGGCAATGCTTGGATAGTCTTCGATTTATAGTTCATCGAGATACCGCAGTACCCTCCATTCATTTGACAGGTGGGGTAATCAACTGTGAAGTAGATAGCCTTTGTCTTATTCCAGTCATTGATGGAGATGTGACCTTCTATTCATGGCGAGATTCTAGCTTGAAGGAGATAGCCAATACAGAGAGGTTGTGTGTTAGTAGTCCCGGGAAGTATATCTTAACAATCCATTCTTCCAATGGTTGTAGTTCTACTCGTGTTGTTAATGTTGGAGGTGATTTTGAGGTGCCTGAACCCATTATCACTAGGGATACATTAACCTGTACTAGAGATTCGGTTTACAGTACACTGTTAAACCCGGATGTGTACAGAAAATGGATTTGGTTTTCTCCGACAGGGGATAGTTTGGCAATTGATACCTCTGTACTATTGAAGGACACCGGACGATATTACATAGAAGTCATAGGAAGGAATGGTTGTACCACTAAGAGATATTTTGATTTGGTAGACAGGCGTGAAACATTGGACCCTATGTTTTCGAATGATACCCTAACTTGTGTGGATACGATTGTCCTTCTTCAAACGGGTCTGGATACGAATTCCGCCTTGTTCCGATGGGAATCTTGGGATGGGCAAATCAGTGGGGATCCCACTCTTTTAGTCGATCATCCCGGTCGATATTCCCTCTATTACAGAAGTGGGCAAGGATGTGTTTTGGACACTACTGTAATCGTTCATATAGATACAGGATTGCCCAAGTTGAGCTATTCCACGGATACCCTCCGATGTGATCGCCCCTTTTTATCACTATCCCCGGTAGGAGATACATTCAATCTTAAAGCACAGTGGTCAGGGCCGGACGATTTTAGTTTTAGTGGATTTAAGCCAATACTATCTTCCAAAGGTAACTATAAGGTTAAAATTTCCGGTGCGAATGGTTGTATTCTCGAGCTCGAAGTGCCAATACAGGCGGACACTGCTGTACCTGAGGTAAAAATCAATGCATCCTCCTTGTTTTTTAATTGTTATGAAAGAGACAGTATCGCTTTATATGCGGAAGCTTCCTCCAATGTCGTTGACTACAAGTGGACTTATTCATCAGAAGAGAAGAATGCTCCGGCTCTTATCGTTTATCAGCCCGGCTGGTATAAGATCCAAGTAAGAACATCTGCCAATTGTATATCGGAAGATTCTATTTTCATAGGTATGGATACATTACCCCCTCAATTTAGGGTGCTGCAAGGGGATACTATAAACTGCTTAAATCCCACTTCTCAATGGATAGTCTTACGGGCAGATACGACAGATCGGATTCATTGGGTGACGGAAGAAGGCACCATTTCATACCAAGATACCCTAACCCTTAGAAAGGAAGGGGAATTTATACTGTATATTCAGGGGGCCAATGGCTGTATGGACTCGATGAGGTATGAAATTGTTGCAGATACGGTTCCTCCGCACCTGGTAGGTATAGGGGATACAATTAGTTGCCGAAAGCCTTCTGCACTCTTATCATTTGCCGGTGATACGAGTCCTGTTGCCCAGATTAGATGGGTTTCTGAAGATGGTGAGGATATTCCGGCAGAAAATCCATTGGTTAAGAAAGGCGGGCGCTACTATCTGGAAGTGGAAGGAGATAATGGATGTTATTCCATTGATTCTGCGTGGATTGAAGTTGATACTTTTCCCCCGGAGATTACAGTTGAAGGGGCGGCAATTACATGCGTCAGACCAATTAGTGTGATAAAAGCCTCATGGACAAGTGATATAGATACATTTTACTGGAAAGGTCCGACGGGCTATTTTCGCGGCGGTGCTGAAATCTTTGTAGAGAATGGAGGGATATATACCGTCCTTGTCAAAGGAAAAAATGGTTGTAGGGATAGTCAAAAGATTAATATCATGGTAGATACGTTGCCCCCTAATATACGATTGCAAATATTAGATAGCTTGGATTGTATTGCCCCTCAGGGGAGAATATTATTAGCACATCAACAGCATGTAATCGCTCAATGGAACCTGCTCAATGGTAGCTTTACCGGAATGCTTGGTGACTCCGTTTTGCTTTTTGATGATTCTGTACGGTTTTCAGTATCGCTATTGGATACATTGAATGGTTGTAAAGTTCAAAAAACGATAGAAATTAAAAATGACCGAGTACCACCCGATAGTGTGAGGGTCGAAGCGCAAGACCCACTTTGTTTTGGTGAGGAAACGGGAAGCATCCGTATTGACAGTGTTTTTGGTGATTATCCACAATACACATACACTTTGGATGGCCATAATTCAATAAATGGTCAATGGACAGATCTTGCTGAAGGCCTATATTCGGTAAAGGTGACAGGCAGGAATGGATGCTTTCTAGATACCTTGGTAAGGTTATATGCACCATCAGAAATTCAAGTCTATGCAGGAGAAGATACTACTATCCTTTCGGGAGAGAGTACCGTATTATTAGGAAGCGTAAAGATGAACCGTAAAGACAGTATCGTTTATAGTTATTGGTTGACTGAAGATGGAGATATATTGTGCGATTCTTGTGAGAGGTATGTGATAACACCTGATCAAACTAAAAGATACATCTTTTACGCAAAATCAAAAAATGGCTGTCTGGATAAGGATGATGTTTTGGTCGTAGTTATTAATGAGGTAAAGATATTTATCCCCAATGTAATTACTCCTAATGGTGATGGAGTAAATGATAATTGGGTTCTTTTTGTAGATTCCAAATCTGTACAGTTTGTCGAATGGTCTATTTTTGATCGATGGGGGGAACAGGTCGTCGAATCACATTCAGAGGTTAATCGAAAAGAGCTAGTATTATGGGATGCTTCCTATAAAAACAAAGAATGTCTCCCGGGAGTTTATGTTTATAAAATTACTGCTACATTATCCAATGGAGAAAAGCGGGTATTTACTGGAGATATAACCCTTGTGAGATAGGATTTATTGGAAATGATACTTTCGATTAACAATTATATTTTATTCTCCATTAGCAATACTATTGTCAGGTTCTGAGCACAATAATTCTTCAAAGTGTTATATTTATTTCTAATTTCTTGAAAGGTTGTAAAAAACAACTAAAAAAAGTAATTTTTTTTATACCTCAGGCAGCGTTTTCGACTTTTGAAGGGTCTAAGTGTTGATTATATTCTGTAGTTTTGGTGTCTCATTCCAAGCTTCATGGGTTAATGAGATGCTAGAATGAGTATTGTTTAATTGATGGCATAATATTGGCACTTATTATATTTTGAATTTGATGCTAAGCGGAGTGGGGTTAATATGTCATTATATTCCTATTTATTTAATTTGTTTATAAACATAATTTAATATGAAAAGAGGATTACTTTCAATCTTTTTATTCCTTTTACTAAATATTGCATACAGTCAAAACTGCAACCCTCCCGGAGCTGATGATTGTGGGAGTTCCAATGTACTTTGTGGATTATCGGAGCTAGACGGATATACTTGTTCAAATCCGACAGGATCTAATCCTACAGGTCCGCAACCTACGCTTTGTTTTGGGCAAGGAGCATCGCATAATACGAACTGGTGGGCTTTCGTAGGAAATGGAGAGAATATTCAGGTTACCTTCGAGTTTGATCCATCTGATTGTGAATTTGCGGGTACTGGATGTAATGGTATACAGGCTGGAATAGTTGTCGAATGTGGGGGAGCAGCTCTGGATTGTAATGCAGCATGTAATACATCGACTTTTACGCTTCAGGGATTTGCTGAGAATTGTCATACCTACTATGTTTGGGTAGATGGTTGTTGTGGGGATGTATGTAATTATGAGATCAGTGTTGGAGAAGGCCGGCATGCTATGATTCCTACGCCACTACCCGATTTTGAGGTGAATGGGAAAAAGTGTGAGTGCAATGAGGTGGAGGTTTGTATTGGAGATTTAGAAGGCGGATGTGTGACACCTATTAGATGGACAATTGACGGAGTCCCGGATCCAACATGGGATGATGAGCAATGTATAACCAACTTTCCGGTTCCCAAAGAGCCTGTTGAATTTTGTGTGACATGGATATTGGGGAATCCGGGGAATCCGGATGCGATATGTGATGAACAGAGTAAATGTTTTACCTTAGTGCCGGATCCACCCATCGAGAAGACGCTACCCCCGGAAGAGTATTGTTATGAATCTCATCAAGGGCAGCATATTTGGACTCAAGGTAGTGCGGATACTACCATTTACTCCTCTTGTATTGACCCACCGTGTAAATTGAAAGTTCAGGACCCTGACGGATGTTGTGTTACGTATTTAAAAGAGATTACTCTATTGCCCGAAAGGCCAAAAGGGGAGAAATGGATATTTGTGTGTGACAATACCCCTTATGTCACAGAAGATGGACAGAGTTTTACTAAACCTGAATGCGGAGTTGACATTCATTTTCTCGCTCCCTGGGGAGATAATGGTAAACTTTGTGACACAACTTATACGCTGTATTTTGATAAATATGAACCAGAGGTAAAAACTAGTCAAAACTGTGGGAAATGTCAAGGATACTATGATGTTTCAGCTGAGTTTAGCTGGTTCCCCAATTGTATTAATGGGGATGTGACCGAGACGCCCTTTTGGGTGACACCAAATTTAGATACTATTTGGTCTCTGGAATTTGAAGTCCACTTAGAAGATGGTGATCCATCAGGCCGATATGAATTTTTCATTAAGGTAGATTATGTAGATCCAGATGACCCCAATGAGAATAAGACTTGTATTGTTACTACGAATCGATTTGAAATCATACAACCCGTGTCGGTCCCACAACCAATATTGGAGGGTGACAGTCCATTGTGCTTTGGTACAGAAGGGCAGTATCGTATCGTCAATGACCTAGGGGATGTTTGTTTGTACAATTGGTATGTCAAACAAGGAAATGGACAAATTACAACACCCAATATAGAGACATCAAAAGAAATAACGGTGTTCTGGGATAGAGGAGCAGGCAATGTAGGTGTTGTCTGTGTAAATGCATTGGTTGATTGTGGAACTAGTAAAGATTCGTGTTTTACCGTAGAATTACAGGAGTCTCCTGCACCGGATGCGGGACCGGATACGGTATTGTGTGGATTGAGTTATACGATGCGAGGGACAGCAGATGTTGCCGGAGGGAAGTGGCAAATCATTAATCAAGCAGGCAATGTAAATTTTGATCCGAATGATATAAAGACAAGTGTGTCTGTTGACGATTACGGGACTTATACCTTTGAGTGGTCAGAGTCATTGTCGACCTGTGAAGGTCGAGATAGTGTAACAGTGTTGTTCCGTCCGGATCCGGACCATGGACCTGTGGATACGATATGTGCGGGCGATGCAAAGAGTTATCGCATCCAGTTTGACATATTAAACGGAGAGGGGCCGTATGAAATAGTAGAAGGTACGGGCACAATAAGTGGAGACCATTATTTGTCAGATACGATATATGACAATGTGTTGCATCACATAGTGATTCGCGACAAGTATGGCTGCGAGTTTGTCTACGAGATTACGCATGAGTGTGTATGCCCGAATCAACTAGGAGTAGTCGCGAAGGATACAATAAAAGAGTGCGGAGTGACGACAGTAAAGATTCAATATGATAATACAGGAGAAGTATTAGGTCCACAAGATGTAGTAGATTATGTGTTGTTTACAGCTCCCGGTACATATTATCAGACGATGATCGCGCGCAATTCTACGGGAGAATTCACCTTTGACCCCAATACGATGCAATATGGCAAGATATATTACTTAGGGGTTATTTTGGGAAAGGGCAAGGGAGACGGGACGGTGGACGAATTGGGGGGATGCTTACAACGAGACTTTCATCCGGTGATCTGGTATGAGATCCCACGACCGGATGCGGGCCCGGAGCAAAGTATATGTGGGTTGGAGATAGACTTGTCGGGGGTACAGAGTTTGACGGGTAGCCAAGTGGAATGGTTAAATACCCCGGGAGTGGTATTTTCAGATTCGAAGTCAACGTCCCCCCATATTACAGCAGCGAATTACGGTCGATATGTATTTTATTTTCAGGAGACAAATGTGA
>JALSTN010000149.1 GCA_026983735.1 Saprospiraceae bacterium
CTTCGCCCTAATTGCTGCCCGATGGTTTTGATATTGGTTGGAGTTGCTTTACTTTCCATAGGATCAATTTACTTTAGTTAGTACACAAATGATAAGTATACTAACTATAGTTTTGGACAAAGAGTTGTCTCTTGAGACCGGTTATTCATTGAGGATTAGGAGTATTGAATAAATCAACTCTTTTGTATAGTGTTGAAATAAACCGAAAATGTGGTTAAGTCCCCATACTGAAGTGCACTTACAATATTCCGTAGAGGCAACCCGTTCCCTTTTCATATCTTTAAAAATTTCTAATAAATTAAAAATAAATGTATTATAAATTTTCTGCAGCTATGTAACCGCTTCGCTCTCACATGAATTTTTTTAATCATCTTTGTGTGTGAATTTATGATTAATAAAATTCATGTTCGTTTCATATCTTTAAAAATTTGTAATAAATGATGATTAAGCAAAAAGTAATTCTGTTCTCCTTCTTCATAATATTCCTAATCAGCTGTGGTTCTATTAAAAAAGGTTGGGACAATCTCAATGTTTTTCCGGTCGAATACGATGTAGAGCTCGGTCAACAAGTATCACAGGACATTGCATCGAAGCCGGACCAATTCCCCATTTTGGAAGCGTCAAACCATCGTGCTGCATATCAATACATCCGGAAAATTATCAAGAAGATACTCAATAGTGGTAAGGTGGAGAACAAGGGTCGGTTTGAGTGGGAGGTCAAGATTATCCGGGATGACAAGGTGCTCAATGCATTTGCCACACCCGGCGGACATATATATGTTTACACCGGGTTGATTAAATACTTGGATTCGGAAGACCAATTGGCCGGGGTTTTGGCACATGAAATCGCCCATGCCGACCGACGTCATTCCACCAAACAGCTAACAAAAATCCTGGGGACCCAAATCCTACTAGATATAGTACTCAATTCGATAAGTGATAAAAAACAAGCCACGAAGAGTATCGGGAAAGTAACGACAGCCCTTATCGGTCTCAAATTCTCCCGTGCCCATGAAACGGAGGCGGATAAATTCTCGGTCATATACCTCTGTCCAACGGATTATCCTGCAGATGGCGCAGCTGCATTTTTTGAAAAAATAAAAAATAATCCTTCCCCTCCCGAATGGATAAGTACACACCCAAGTTCTTCAAATAGAGTGAAAAGCATACAAAGCTTGAAGAACAAATTGGGTTGCAAAGGCACGAATCACCACCGCAGTGAATATCAAAGATTAAAGAAAATGTTGTAATTTTTGGTATCTAATTAACCCTTTATTATATCTTTGCACTCGCTTCCTAAGAAGCAAGGTTGGTACCTTAGCTCAGTTGGTAGAGCACAGGACTGAAAATCCTGGTGTCCCCAGTTCAATTCTGGGAGGTACCACTTCGAAAAGCGCATACTTTGGTATGCGCTTTTTTTGATTAATGAGGAGGGAATTGTATTATAAATAGGAGGGTTGTTAATAGATGCATATACCCTTTGGTTCTTATAGTTCATGTGATAATTCTTTACCACCTTTGCATTGTAATAAATCGCCTAATATGTTTTTATTCTATTCAGATAAAGTAGAAGGGGCACGAACTATATTTGAACAACAAGAAGCGGTTCATATCCAAAGGGTACTCCGTAGAAAAGTTGGAGATATTATTCATTGGACAGATGGAAAGGGGTATTTGTACTCCGGCCCAATTACAGCTGTTTCCAAACGGGAAATTACCGCATCTGTACAGAACAAAGAACATTGGAAGAAGACTTGGACCCCGGATATTCATATAGCAGTATGTCCGACCAAAAATATTCAACGTATGGAGTGGATGGTCGAAAAGCTCTGTGAAATAGGGGTGGACACTATCTCCCTCGTCATAGCGCATAACAGTGAACGCCGCAATATCAAAATACCAAAACTGCAACGCAAAGTTATCTCCGCTTGTACCCAATCTCTTAAAACTCAATTTCCGGTATTGAATACCCCGGTTTCATTTGAAGATTATATTAAAAACTTCGACGCAAGCCAAAGGGGATATATAGCACATTGTAGGGAAGCACTGCCCCCACTTTCCAAAGAGAAGGACGCGGCAAAGCAGAAAGATGTCCATATACTCATTGGACCGGAAGGAGATTTTACAGCCCGAGAAGTTGAAAGTGCATTGTCAATGGGTTGGATCCCGGTAGGTTTAGGTGCTGCTCGACTAAGGACGGAAACCGCGGCCTTGGCTGCCTGTCATACCCTACACCTTCTCGATCAACTTAGAGGGGAGTAGATACTTCATTTCCATCGTTTAAGCTTCTGTCAAAATCGCCCAAACTCCTGTTTAAACAGGAGCCTCAATGTCCTCTCTTTTAGCTGTTCAAATTTATGGGAAACAGAAAAAGTAGTAGCCCCGTAAGAGACGAAACCGGGTCTATTTCGGCTGTTTAAACGAGGTTTTTACGACAATTCAGTTTGTTATGAGTGAAAATTTGTTACTTGACGCCTCCTGTTTTTTAATCCATTAAAACACATAAAAATCACGGGTAATATGTTAAAATAAAAAAATAAACCACCGAAAATTTGGATTTGTCAATAAAATGATTATAACTTTACATCATCTTTAACTCATTAAAGAAATGTAATGCACCCTACGCGCTACATATACCCCCGAGCAGAGACCTATAAAGGGAAGGGTGATGGTATGAAAATATCGTATCTTTGGAGTAGCGAAATACTTCCTGCTTCCTGCTTCTTACGATAACGATACTACAACCGGTAACCTTAAAAATAACGAGACATCAGAGTCCGAAAGCGGGCTACTACCTATATCATCCCGACACCGTTAAACAAAAAGAAATAGATATGAGAAGAAGAACCATTCTACTACAACTACTCCTGTTAGGCATAATATGCACCAAAGTATTGGGGCAACCGAAAATACTACCGTACAAGGCAATCAAGTTTAAGGGCGTACA